>NZ_JAHHPO010000513.1 GCF_024606365.1 Endozoicomonas sp. ONNA2 | reverse complement strand
CAGAGTGACTGGTCACTTAGTCAGAAAATATGATTTCATTTGGTTAACTACTTATCATCAGACAGGCTGGAAAAAGCTGACCAAAGAAAAAAATCAGGCTGGCTGAAAACCAGCTCCCCACAAGCAACTACAATTAGCAGGCAGGAATTAACCGGTCTTTCCCAGACAAACCATTCAAACTTTATTTCGGGGTTGTTAATGTATACACCAATCAACAAGTCTGACTCAGCAAACGCTATAAAATCCAGTCACCTTGATGACAGCCTGTATCAGGAAAAAAATACAACAGGTTCGAGAGTTGCCCTGTTCCAGGGCAGAAGCACCTCAGGGCTTTCCCAATCGGTCAACAGCGCACGTTTCAAAAAAGAAGCTGAAACTGCAAACCCTTGCCAACCAGTGGTCAATGACCGATCTTTTGCCTCAAGAAAAGAACACATTTCCCCGTTGTCAAACGTGACATCAACCCCACCAGGCACAACTGATGATCAACGTGGCAGGCACCAAAATCCGTTAACTGCGCCTTCACCCATTTCATTGCAGCCGAATCAACGGGAAACATACATTATCAATATGCATACCTTCAGGTCAGAAAACGACTCATTACCAAGTAATGCTTCTGAATCTGCCTGTTTCAGGAATCACAACTGGTGGGAACGCAATAAAAAGTGGAATAGTACTTTTATCATCAGCACACTGGCAACAGCAGCAGCAGTAACGGCTTCGCTGATTTCAGACATAATAAACGACGGAGATCATGCCTTGTTCCAACGATCAGGGTCAATAATTGTCTGCTGGGCCCTGTTGGTGACTTTTATAACCCTGAGAAAGAGAAGTGAAAAACTGCCAAGCCACGAGCTGATGATTGAACCTGCCAATCAAAAAATATCCCGTGAAGAGGGCATGAGATTAATGGATCTCTCTGAACAGATCGGGAATGCAAGAATTACAGAAAGAAAAGTGAAAAGATCCGCCAGTGAGTGCGACCTGTTGATCTTGCTGGTCAGTATTATTGGTACTCTTATTTGGGGTTATGGCGATTTAATTACCAGGAAAACTACCACTCCCTGATATCCCGGGGCGCCAGGAGGCTGTCCGAGAATAGACTGCCCTGCTCCGGTTGCGATAAATTGAGCTAAAAATTCCAGCTTCATCGTAAAATAGCTCCGCTACTTGTGCCCTTCAGGGTATTCTCCTGAGAATCAGCAATTTTTAGCCTCGTTATTATTGCGAAAAATTATCCTGTAATCCTGTAATTAATACAATTATTAATGTTGAACCTCAAAGAAAAAAAACTGTCTATTCAGTTAGTCAATATCTCCAAGGAATTTCGATTCATGATTAATTCCTCTCAAGTCCCGAATCAAAAAACGACTTTAGACGCCTTTAAACATTGCGAAGCACCTTCTACGAAGAGTTCCGGACCATCTCCCAAAGTCGGGCTCAGTGTCACTGAAGGCAATATTGATGGTCCCGGACCATCGGCGGTTCCCATCACCAAAAGATCTATCACACCGCCCACCAGACGTGAAATGTTAATGACCGCTGCCAGGGTAACAAAAAAAGCGAAAGAGGATCTTCAGAGGGCAAAGGAAAAACTGATCATTTGTAATGACAAGGTTGAACGGTTTGCAATGGATTATCTCCAAATCCGGCTATGGGAGGCGGATATATTTGAGACATTTCCAAAAGGCATGCTCCTTTCCTCGCCACCGGGCTATGGTAAAACAGTATTCATGCATACCATAGGCGATATGATTGTAGGAGGAGACAAGGAACGCATACAATTTATGAGGGGGGCTGATCTTCTTAAGGAACTGGCCGTTAAAAAAATCGATGATTGTTTTGCAAAGGCAAAATCATTCCATAAGAGAACTTTGGCAGGGCTAGAACAGCGAAAATGTTTTGTCTATTGTGTCGATGAAATCGATTCGGCACTCATGAATACTCTTTATAAATGGACAACCTCCAGGCAAGATAACTGCCGGAACACTCTTCAGGCCATAATGGATGGTGGGTCTGAGTTATCAATTCCTAATATCTATGTTATGGGCACGACTAATGTCAAAACAGTTGATTTTCATTCAGCACTGCTTCGCCCGGGCCGATTTGGAAATCATATAACTTTTGACACGATGCCAATAGAAAATATTGAAAAACTCATTAAATTCTATTTAAAAGCGCATCCATCAATCAGGATTGATGATAAAGATATACCTTTACTCTCTGCGCTTTATGAAGGTATGACGCCCGCTGACATCAATGAGCAAATTAATTTAATAGCAACCCGGTCAATCATTAATTCGTTTTTCAGGGTGCCAAAGAATAGTGAGCAAACCGTTGAACAACCCACCACCCCTTTAAGTGCCTTCAAAAAGACGCTTTACCCTATTGGGCAGATCAATGACCGTTTCAATTATCAGCTGAAACAACTGGTACGAGAGCATCCATATTTTCAGGATTTATCCTATACCCGCAGTCAAATGAAAGAGGCATTATCGCTCTTGACTGACATCACAAAAAGGCAAGAGACAGGTATTTTCAGCATTATTCTTGTGCGCGGTAAAGCAGGATCCGGGAAAACAGCATTTCTTCATGAACTATTGAAACAATTTAAAGCTGCAGATACCGAACTTTTAGTTGATCACTATACAGTCATTACATCGGTAAAATATAACGACCCTTCAAGTCAAAACAATATGTCCATGCTAAGTACTATTGATTTATCCATGTCTACACTGGAACATTACAGTACGATCCTGGCAATGGACAATGGGGAGTGGCTTGCGGGTAGTGAATTTTTTCCGTGCAGGGGGGCTGAAGTTAATCAATGGAATCCATCCATATTTATTAATGATTGGAATCAAACAGAAAACAGAAATAAGAGAAACAACACTATCTTACTGGTTACATTGGATGGTGATAAAATAAAGAAAAAATTAGAAAAACCAGGGGATTCTGGATTGGTCACAGCAAGTGAGTTCAAGGCTGCGACAGGCTTGAGAGGAGCAATAGAAGGCGTCATAGATTTGCCAGATTTTGTTGAAGACGCTGATATTGAACAATTGACAGGCAAGTTTGCAGTTGACGACACCAGGACGATAACCGACCTGTTGAAGGGTAAAAAATTGACCATTAAGCAGTTGATGTCACTAATCTACTCATCGCAAACACCCAATGGAACCATTAATGCTGACGGATTAAGAAATCTTCTGGAAATAAACTCTGAATATGTTCCTGAATTGCCAGATTATTACTACTGAAATTACCAGGCAAACCAAAGCTTGCTGAAATCCAGCTGTTCAAGATGGCTGTTCAAAACGGCTGTTGAAAACGGTTTTTAAAAACGGCTTTTAAAAACGGCTTTAAAAACGAGAGTGCAGTTCATGGAATGGGTATTACCACATTGCTACGGTTTTCAACTTTCGATAAAAATAATTGAAAACCGACCAGTTAATACATCCCAAGGAGACACGATTTATGATTAATAGCTCGCCTACCCATAAAACGACTACAAACGTCAGTATAGATTGCCAGGTTCCTTCTACTGAGAATTCGGGACCATTACCCAAAGTCGGGATCAGTGCCACGGAAGGTAATTTTGATGGTTCCGAACCACCGCCGGTTTCGATAACCAAAAGGCCTATCAAGCCTCTGTCCGAGTCTGACATTGCAGAAACCACTGCCAAGGTGATAGAAGCAGCAAATAATGAGCTCCAGAGTGTAAAGGAAGAGCTGGTTATTTGTGACGAAAAGGTTGAGCTATTTAAACAGGATTTAATCCAAATTCGATTATGGGAGAATGAGATATACCGAACTTTTCCAAAAGGCATGCTCCTTTCCTCAGCACCGGGTCATGGTAAAACAGTATTCATGCAAGCCATAGGCAATATGATTACAGAAGGAGACAGGGAGCGCATACAGTTTTTGACAGGGGCTGATCTTCTTCAAGGTTTGAATAACGATAGAATGGAGTGTGAATATTTTGCAAAGGCAAAATTAGCCTATGAAAATTATTTGAAAGGATTGCAACCGCGTCGATGCTTTGTCTACTGTATTGATGAAATTGACAATGCATTCATGCAAGATCTCTACTTTAGAGCATCTAAAGAACAGGAAGCCTGTCGGAATCTTTTGCAGTCCCTCTTGGACGGTGGCAAGTTAACTCTGCCTAATATCTATATTATCGGAACAACAAATCAGCCATTTAAACACTTTCATCCAGCACTGCTGCGGGCGGGCCGTCTTGGTAATCATATATCTTTTAATGAGCTGTCATTGGAAAATATTAAAAAGCTCATCAAGCTCTATCTTAAAGCGCACCCAACCATCAGGGTAGAGGATAACGTTCTCCCATTAGTCGCTGCTCTTTATTATGAGCGTTTGACACCAGCTGACATAAAGGAGCAAATTGATAAAATAGCAACATGGTCAATCACTGAAACATTTTCTACGGTATTAGAGAACGGTGAACAAACGATTGATACCATCGATATACCATTCGCCTTCTTCAAAAGTATGCTGTACCCCAACTGGAAGACTAATGAAGTTTTCAAGGCACAATTGAGACAACTTAGACGCGTGTATCCATATATTCGGGGTTTATCCTATGCCAGTAGTCAAATGGAAAAAGCACTATCACTTTTGACTGATATTGCAAACAGGCAAGACGTCGGTAAATTCAGCATTATCCTTTTACAAGGTAAAGCAGGGTCCGGGAAAACCGCTTTTCTTCATGAACTATTGCAACGATTTAAAGCTGGTGACAAAGAGTATTCGGTTGATCATTATTGTGTCATTAAATCGATGTTACCGTCTTATCATAAGGGAGATTATATTACCTCGATAGATCTTTCAGAGACAAGTACTCGAAACATGGTTGGCTCCATAGTACAGCATTACAGTACGATCCTGGCATTAGATGATGGAGAATGGCTTGCAGGCGCAGATCTACTCCCATGCACTGGTGCCGGAAATCAACAACATGATCCATCCATATTTATTAATGATTGGAATCAAACAGAAAATCGACATAAGAAAAGTAATACCATTTTACTGGTGACATTTGATGGTGAAAAATTGTTGCAAAAAATAGAATCATCACGGAGTGCTGGATTGATCACAGAAAATGAGTTTAAGGCTGCAACGGGCCTGAACGGAGTAGTGGAGGGAATGATAAACTTACCTGAATTTTTCGAAGAAGAAAATGATGTTGAGCACTTGATCGGCAACTTCGTTGTTGACGAACCCGCAAAAATAACTGAAGCAATGAAGGGTAAAAAATTACCCATCAAGGAGTTCATATCACTCATTATCTCATCGAAACGAAACGGCACTGTTAATGCTGACAGATTCCAAAAACTTTTGGACCTGAACTATCCAGGCAGGCTTGAACTTCAATACATCAACTGAATTAACGGTGGCCAGGAGGCTGTCCGAGAGTAGCGCCCGACTGGGCGCCCCCGTAGCGAGGATGGCACTGCAGTAGGGCAGCCTATTCTCGGACAGCCTCCTGGCCAACCTACCCAGAGGAAACACGATTCATGATTAATTGCTCGCAAGCCCCGAATCAAAAAACGACTATAGACGCTGTTAAACAGTGCGAAGCACCTTCCATGGAAAGTGCCGGACCATCTCCCAAAGTTGGCCTCAGTTCTACTGAAGGCAATTTTGATGGTCCCGGACCATCGGCGGTTCCCATCACCAAAAGATCTGTCGCACCGCTCACCCGACGTGAAATGTTAATGACCGCTGCCAGGGTAATAAAAGAAGCGAAAGTGGAGCTTCAGAGGTTAAAGGAAAAACTGATAATTTGTAACGACAAGGTTGATCGATTTGAATTGGATTTTCTCAAAATCCGATTATGGGAGAAATATATATTGGATAAATTCCCAAAAGGTATGCTCCTTTCCTCACCACCGGGGTATGGTAAAACGGTATTCATGCAAAATGTAGGCAATATGATTGTAGGAGAAGACAAGGAACGCATAGAGTTTATCACAGGGGCTGATCTTCTTCATAAACTTTCTGGAAAAAATAAAGATGAATGTTTTTCAAAGGCAAAATCATACCATAATAAGACTTTGAATGGCTTCGCACAGCGAAAATGTTTTGTCTATTGTGTCGATGAAATCGATTCGGCATTCATGAAAGGATCTCGATATATGCATACAGACTTGCAAGAAAACTGCCGGAACTTTTTTCAAGCCATATTGGCCGGTGGACCTGAGTTAACAATTCCTAATATCTATGTCATTGGAACGACAAATGTGAAAATATCCAATTATCATCCTGCATTGATTCGCTCGGGTCGGCTTGAAAATCACATCACCTTTGACTCGATGCCATTAGTCAATAATGAAAAGCTCATTAATCTTTATTTAAAAGCGCATCCATCAATCAGGGTTGATGATAAAGATATGCCTTTACTCTCTGCTCTTTATGAAGATTTGACACCAGCTGACATCAAGGACCAAATTGATTTAATAGCAACCGGGTCAGCCATTGAGTCATTTGCCAAGGTGCCTGTGAATGGTGAGCAAACCAAGGCACAACGCATTATCCCATTCACTGCCTTCAAACAGACGCTTTACCCTATAGGGGAGATCAATGACCGTTTCAAAGATCAGGTGAAACAACTGACACGAGAGCACCCATATTTCCCTGATTTATCCTATACCCGCAGTCAAATGAAAGAAGCATTATCTCTCTTGACTGACATCACAAAAAGACAAGACACAGGTATTTTCAGCATTATTCTTGTGCAAGGTAGATCAGGGTCCGGGAAAACAGCATTTCTTCATGAATTATTGAAACACTTTAAAGCTGGAGATACAGAATGTTTTGTAGATCACTATACTGTCATTAAATCGGTCAACTATAATGAGCCAAAAGGTCACAGCAATGACTATAATAAGCTTAAAAGTCAAAACAATATGGCCTTGCTAAGCGCTGAGGATTTATCCAGGTCCACATTGGAATATCACAATACAATCTTGGCCATGGATGATGGGGAGTGGCTCGCAGGTACTGATTTTTTACCGTGCAGGGGTGAAAAAGTTTGTCAACATGACCCATCGAAATTTATTAATGACTGGAATCAAACAGAAAACAGAAAAAAGAAAAACAATACTATCTTACTGGTTACATTTGATGGTCATAAAATATTGCAAAAATTAGAGACAGCACGGGTTTCTGGATTGGTCACAGCAAGTGAGTTTAAAGCTGCAACAGGCTTGAGAGGGGTAATAGAAGGTGTCATTTGTTTGCCAGATTATGTTGAAGATACGGATATTGACCAATTGGCAGGCAAGTTAGGGGTTGACGACACCAGTACCATAACTGACATATTGAAGGGTAAAAAATTGACCATCAAGCAGTTGATGTCAATAATCTACTCGTCACAAAAAAATAACGGCACTAAAAATGCTGACAGATTAAAAAACCTTCTGGAAATAAACGATAAATGTGGTCCAGAAGCGCCAGACCATTACTACTGAAATTAACAGGAAATCCAGTTATCCAAAATGGCTACGCAGTTAATGATAACAAGAAGGAACTGGCATTATCCCTCAATTAGTGTAGTGGATTTGAACTTCTAATAAGAATACTTGTGCAATGAGAAAGTCAATTCAATCAAAGGAGACAAATTTATGATTCATTACTCAAACCCCAGCAATTTTCAGGACCAGGTTAAAACGACTACAGGCGCCTGTGATATAAATTGTGATCAGCCTTCTAAAGACACCAGTACTTCTGAGCCTTTAGTCGCAATCGGGTTCAGTTCTGATGGGAGCAAGCTCGATGGTTCAGAACCATCGTCGGTTCCGATAAGTAAAAGAGCTATTGCCCCGATGACCAAGTCTGACATTTTAAGTACTGCTACCAAGGTAAAAGAAAAAATAAATGAGGATCTTCAGAGTTTAAGTGAAGAATTGATTATTTGTGATAATCAGATTGCCCGGTTTAAATCAGATTACACCCAAATACGATTATGGCAGTCAGGTCTATTTGAAAAGTTTCCAAAAGGTATGATTCTTTCCTCACCACCGGGGCATGGTAAAACAGTATTCATGCAAGCGATAGGCAATATGATTGTAGGAGACGACAAGGAGTGCGTACAATTTTTGAAGGGGACTGATCTTCTTGTAGAAATGCCCGAGGAAGAAATACTGGATAAATATCTTTCAGAAGCAAAATTATCCTATAAAAATAGCTTGGAAGGATCAGAACATCGAAAATGTTTTGTCTATTGTATAGATGAAATCGATAGTGCATTCATGAAAGGTAGTAAGCATGATACAACCCCTCAACAGGATGCTTGTCGGAATACTATTCAGTCTCTGATGGACGGCGGAACTGAGTTATCCCTGCCTAATATCTATCTTATTGGAACAACTAATGAGCCAATTAAAAAATTTCATGAAGCACTGCTTCGTCCTGGCCGGTTTGCCACTCATATCTCTTTTGAGAAAGTGTCATCGGAAAATATTGAAAAGCTCATTAAGTTCTATTTAAAAGCACATCCAACAATTACAATTTCGAATAAAGATATTCCTTTCGTCTGTGCACTTTATGAGGGTATGACACCGGCAGAAATCAAGGGGCAAATTGATAAAGTAGCGACATGGTCAATCACTGAGGCGTTTTCGATAGCACACGAGGATGGCGAGCAAACAGTTGAAAAATACACTGTACCATTTGCTGCCTTCAAAAAGATGTTGTTTCCCGATTGGCAGATCGACGAAAATTTTAGTCAACAAGTTAAACAACTGCAACGAGTGCATCCGTATTATCAGGATTTATCGTATGCCAGCAGTCAAATGAAAGAATCATTATCGCTCATAACCGACATAGCAAACCGGAAAGCCGTAGGTATGTTCAGCATTATCCTCTTGCAAGGTAAAACGGGTTGCGGGAAAACAGCATTTCTTCATGAACTATTGCAACGGTTTAAAGCTGAAGATAAAGATTATCTCGTTGATAATTACTCTGTCATTAAATCTGTCAGACCGAGTGACAGAAAATATCGTGATACTGAAAGAAATCTTTCAGCGACCAGTATTTCTACATTGTGTAGTGCTTTAGATGAACATCACTGTACGATCTGTGCCATTGACGACGGAGAATGGCTTGCAGGTCCACATTTTCTACCGTGCAGCGGAACCGGAATTCATCAATACGACCCATCCTTATTTATTAATGAATGGAATCATACAGAAAACAGAAATAAGAAAAGCAAAGTTATCCTGCTGGTGACTTTTGATCGTAAGTCATTTTTGAGGAAACTGGACAAACCACTGGACTCTGGGTCGGATATAGCAAGTGAATTCAAGGCGGCAACTGGCTTGAACGGGGTAATAGAAGGGGCCATAAATTTGCCAGAAACTATTGAAGGTGCTGATATTGACCAATTGATCAATAAGTTTACTGTTGACGACTCCAGGAAAATGACAAAAATACTTAAGAAACATAATTTACCTATTAAGCAGTTGATTTCACTCATGTCCTTTGCCAAAGATCAAAATGAAACCATTTATGTTGACAAGTTCAAAAATCTACTAAAACTAAATTGTGGCAATGGTTCTAAAGCTCCAGATTATTTCATCTGAAATAAGGATTGGTTGATTTGTCCATCAAACCACCGATATTTGCCACTGCCGTCAGCCTACGAATGATTACCATCGAGGTTGTCGCAAAAGGCCCTGAAAAGAAGTGAAACCACAAAGTCACAAAGAACACAAAGAAGAGCTTTTCTTTTCCTTTGTGCCTCTGTGCCTTTGTGGTTCAAGGCTTTTACGTTTTTTGTGACTGTCTCCGGGGTTTATCAGCTATACACTGGCATATTTTTCAAGCCTTGCTGCCACCAATCACTGAATTCAAATCTGGGATTAGCAGGAGGAATCTGCCATTGAGCAATTAATTTATGAACCTCGTTCCTGAATTCATCAGTGGGTAAATGTACTTTAGATAGTAATTCGGACTGAGCATCTTGCAATTGTTCAGGCGAAAGTGACACTGTTTCAAGTAAACCACGTAGCTCTTCACGTAGTTCAGGGTCCTGTTGTATCAGCAGCAGCAAGGCATTTTGATCAGCCAGATTTTCCATCAACGAATCAGTTTCAGTTGAACTGTTATCATTGCCCAACAGTTCGACCAATGAAGTTACAATCTCATCCATCGACTTCATTGCTTCACCGGTCAATTCATTTTGAGATCCAATTAATATCTGGGCCCGAAACAACGCTGCAGTCTCTTTTGATATCTTGACATCACAGTTATATGCCCTGTTAAACAGCTCGATAACCTTTTTCCTGGTATCGTCGCCCTTGGTATCCCAATAGGCATCATAAGGGATCAAGTTCAATACCTCTTGCTTGAGTTTATCCCACCTTGCCTTGTCAGATTCATATTCACCCAATTCTTTCAGACATTTAATCACCACATCGGCATATTGTTGTCTCGCAGCTACACCGGACACTTCACGGAGTTTATCAATCGCTCCAAGAATGATATACGTGGCTTTCACCGCGTTCCTCGAGACTCTTTGTGCATTTCCCAAGTCAATAAAGTAAATACACAGTCTGCTATTTTCAACGGTGACCATCACATTGCCATCATGCATATCTGCATTAAAAAATCCGGTCTGAGCGTAACAGTAAGACCAATATGCAAATGCCATTCTTTTCAAACTGAATCTGAAGGCTGCTAAATGATCATCCATTATTTTCTCGGGATTAATATTAAATAACTGTGCCGCAACTGCTCGAAGTTCAGGCTGGTCATTTTCACTGAGCGTAGCCCCATTAATTTTCTCCATGCCTAACGCGTGGGGAGATACAGTGTCACCAGAAACCGCTGGAACTTTAAAATCAACCGGAAGCTTTAGCAAAACCCTGTCGGTGTCCGGGAGCTGGATTTTCCACCCGTCTGGCCGGGAAGGTAGCTTATAGGCATAGTCCGGTAATTCGTCTTCCTGAATATCAAATATATGATGTTGCGCAATGGCTTTAAAAGCAAAATCCTGTTGCCGTGTTTTGTTGGCTTCAGTGATCAGATTCACCTCTTCCTTGACACTTTCAAAGAAGGAAAAAATGGCATGTTTGGTCCCTTTATTGAGGGTACCGGGTAAAAAGAAGTTAATGAGCCCGAGCATGAATCTGAGAACCCGTAAGTCAGAATAAACCCGGGTTTCACTGGATGAGGAAACGGTCTTGACAATCAGATGCCCACCGCCATTCAGGATAATCTCATTGACTTCACCAATGGAACCGGTGCCCAGATTTTTTCTGTTATCCAATTGAGCGGGGTCGTAATCAATACCCGCTTCTTCAAGACAATGAATCAGCTCAGCCCTGGTCATTGGCTTGTTGCTGCTAGTGACGTGGGATAGGGCTTTGGTAAATGCCTCATGGTCATCATCAAACAAATCCTGAGCAATTGCAGGAGAACTGCAGGCAAATTGAATTGCTTTGACAAGAATTCCCCCCCGGGCTTTTTCTGCGGCAGTTTTCAGACTCTCGACACTGCCACCGTGCCACCAGATACTGAAGATAATCCCCATCATCCTGAACGTTCTGACCGCACTGGCAAACCCGTGTTTGATCTGTTCACCAAGCCATTCAATCGACGATAGTGTACGGGGCTGACGCCCAACGATGACCTGATCAGCCGGCACTTTCGAGGGGTTCTCAGGGTCAAACTGTTGTTCGCCCAGGGTCGATTCCGGCGGGACTGGCCTTACACCGCGCCCCCATGGCCCTGTCAACCCCATGGGGTCAGAATGTGAAGATGGTTTTAGATATACAAAAGCGCCAGAATGAGAATCAAGAAATGAAGTCCCAACTTTATGAGGCGGTAATGTACCGTTCGGTACAGAAATTTCATCGGGATTTTGATGAATCATCGACAGGACTCCCTATTGTTGTTATCAGATAGATGGCATATTCATGATTAAAAGAGTTTTTTAACCCATCAAAGCAAGTATCAAGCAATGTTTAATCATTTATTGAGACCAATTAAAAGAACAAAAGTTCATTTTTTCATCCTTTCATTTCCGGTGTGCTGGTTGGTGTACATAAGAATCTTGGCAGCCAGGAACGTAAACCCAACAACCAGAGCGACCAGAGGAAAGACAGCGCTGTCGGCGCCCAGATTGAGTTTGCCATTGACGCTTTCGAAATCATTGGGGAATTTTCTATGTAAGTCGAAGGGATGCAAAACGGGATACAGTGTGGCATCCAGGTTGCCGGTTTTCTTTATGTGTTCCGAGTAACATTCATTAGAAGTGGTCCATGCACATTGGTCTGCGGACTCATAAGGTTGAAGGGCCGTCCAGTAAAGGATTTCCACGGCTGTGCGCTTGCGCCATGAATGGTATGTATCTTGGTCAAGCCCCATCAATTCTTGCAGTCTTGGCCTGGGCGGACACTCTTTTTCTTCAGCTAACAGGCCTGACAGGTATTCGTTCAGTAATTGTTCAATAAAATTTTCTGTCTCTTCCACGGCCTGTTGATTTTGATAATTATAATCCGGGGAGTCGCGACGCAAGCGTGACCTTAACAGCACGGCTGCCAGCAAATTTTCGCAGATGGCATTGGCAAAACTCAAGCGCTGTAAAACCTCTGGAGCATAACCCGAAGTTTTTGAATCTTTGGCCCAGAGTCCGCTGCTCATGGAACCGTAGAACTCAACATCGCCCCAATCCCGTAAACCATCCC
>NZ_JAHHPO010000512.1 GCF_024606365.1 Endozoicomonas sp. ONNA2 | reverse complement strand
TACATATAGACTCAGCGAATTTGAAAGTGTTCCCTGCGCCTGCAGGGATGAACCGAGTTTATCTGGACCCGTGCCGCCAATCGGGAAGTGTTCCCTGCGCCTGCAGGGATGAACCGTGGCAATGGACTTATGAAAATCATCGGTGGATGTGTTCCCTGCGCCTGCAGGGATGAACCGGATTGTTAAAAGAGAATAAAGCACGATCAATAGTGTTCCCTGCGCCTGCAGGGATGAACCGGTGATTAGGCAAACCGGAATTGATCTGATGCTGTGTTCCCTGCGCCTGCAGGGATGAACCGTTGAGATACCGTTTTACCGTGAGCACTTCACCGTGTTCCCTGCGCCTGCAGGGATGAACCGATTGCCAGTGCGCTCAATACCACCTCCAAATAGTGTTCCCTGCGCCTGCAGGGATGAACCGTACTGAACGGACAAACGGTAAGTTGGGCAGGGGTGTTCCCTGCGCCTGCAGGGATGAACCGTTATTGAGAATGAGATGCGCAGGGAAAAACGAGTGTTCCCTGCGCCCGCAGGGATGAACCGGCATACGGCAAAGTCATTAGAGAACCCCACCAGTGTTCCCTGCGCCCGCAGGGATGAACCGCGTATCGGCTCCGGTCGGTCATGCTCACCTTCGTGTTCCCTGCGCCCGCAGGGATGAACCGTGCTGAAAAATGGTAGAAAAGCCGGGCTTATTGTGTTCCCTGCGCCCGCAGGGATGAACCTGGATAACTCCAGATGGTCCAGTATTTCGCGCTGTGTTCCCTGCGCCCGCAGGGATGAACCGAAAGCCGCTTTGCCCTGGAGGCACTGGACAAGGTGTTCCCTGCGCCCGCAGGGATGAACCGTATTCGGACTGGCTCAGGAATTGGCAAGGCAAGTGTTCCCTGCGCCCGCAGGGATGAACCGCCACTGGCTTGCTTGTAGCGGTTGAAGACTTCGTGTTCCCTGCGCCCGCAGGGATGAACCGAAGTCATCAAGATGCCGGACAAACTGGTTCATGTGTTCCCTGCGCCCGCAGGGATGAACCGTCATCTTTCGCCGTGGA
>NZ_JAHHPO010000511.1 GCF_024606365.1 Endozoicomonas sp. ONNA2 | reverse complement strand
TTTTGGCGTAACAAGGCTGTAACAGGCAGTAACGGTTGGCGTAACGGGGGCTTTGCTGATGGATCGTCTCCTCAAAATTGAGGAGACGAGTGTTACACCACCCTTTGAAAATTCAGGGAGTGGTGTAACGGGGGCTTTGGTGATGGGATGTGGGCGCAAAATCAACCGGGAATCGTTGGTATCAATGCCTTCCGGATAGGTTCATAGGTTGCATGTTTGCCCGGTGGCGTTGTCCTGTACCCCAAATGAGGTACAATAAAAAGTAACAAAACGACAGGGCAGAAAGAGGGCATCAATATGAGTAAAAGTTCGATGATTCGGGCCAGAATAGAGCCAGACGTTAAAGAACATGCCGAAGCGATATTCAGGGAGTTGGGGCTCAATCCTACAGAGGCCATCACGTTGTTTTACAAGTATGTCGGCATTTGTAAGGGGTTGCCTTTCGATGTTCGTTTGCCTAATGAAGAAACCCGTCAGACATTTGAAGCTACAGACAAGGGTATGGGGCTGACCCGCTATGGGACAATGGATGAAATGTTTGATGATCTGGATAGTGATTAATGCTTACTCCAGTACGAACAGCTCAGTTTAAAAAAGATTACAAAAGAATCGAACGTCAGGGAAAAGATCTGCAAAAGCTTAAAAAAATTATGGTACAGCTTGCACAAAAAAAGCCCCTTGACTTCAGGCATAAAGACCACATGTTGGCCGGAAACTATAAAGGGCGCAGGGAGTGCCACATAGAACCGGATTGGTTATTAATTTATCAAGTGGTCGAAGATGAGATTTTTTTTGAAAGAACAGGATCTCATTCTGCCTTGTTCAGCTGACACTCGCCGAATAAAAAAATTGCCACCAAACGTTATCAGCAAGTGTATGTGGGCTGAATTTTCAGCCCGGTCACTGTTTTCTTCTCCCCAGTTGTCTCTCCAGCTCATACCGCAACCGATCGGAACTCAATGAGCGCAGGAACATCACCTGCCGGGCCTCGCTCTGGCGTAACAAATACCGAATTA
>NZ_JAHHPO010000510.1 GCF_024606365.1 Endozoicomonas sp. ONNA2 | reverse complement strand
CCTCTTTCCAGGCGGCGGCTTTTTTGCCGGTGAAACCCATGGCCAGAAAAGCAAAACCATCACGGGTGATTTTGAAAGCAGGGCTTTCGATGGGAGCACCACCTTTTGGATTTTCTCGGGTGATGATCGTCTGCTGAAAATTCAGCAGACGAAACTCTTCAGAACATTCCAAATTGCGAATGGACTGCAAAACGTTTCTGTGTTGCTTGTCAAAATGGTCAGCCACATTGAGGGAACTGCAGGTGATTTGCTGATTCTCAAATTTCAGTTCGTGCAGCAGTTGTTCCGGTGTTGGAAAAGTTTCCACTAAGGCAGTCATAGAGCCTCCTGTGTATCGGTACATTACCGCCGCCAGAAGGTTCCAAACTGACTGGGGGCGGACTGGATGGGATTGGAACACCGATTACACAGAAACCGGCACGGCCTAAGCCGTCCCCACCCAGCCCGCCATAAAGAGGTGCTAAGTGATTGCACAAAAAAAAGCGCAATTAATGAGCGCTTTTAGTGCTCTGTGTTAAATCGGGGTTCCAAACCCGACAACGGATTTTGCCGTTGCAAGATGCAAAATGAAGATGATCGGTCGTCCTGTCAATCACTTGATTATATGCATGTAATTATGCACTTCTGCATAATCAAAATCAACCTGCATCCCTTTATAAATGGGTGTTTTGCCTTATAATGTATAAAATTTTATACATAGGTGTTATGCTTTGAATAATGAGAAACCCATTGAATGGATGGGCGGCTCTCTGGCGGCTTTACTGGAATTCCCGGAATCGGCCCGACGGGAGGCAGGCTACCAGCTAAACCGGGTTCAACACGATCTGGACCCGGAGCGCTGGAAGCCTTTTAAAGAGGTTGGTGCGGGGGTTCGGGAGGTCATTATTTCGGAAGAGAGTAACGCATTCCGGGTGTTATATGTCGCCAAGTTTGAAGAGGCGGTTTATGTGCTGCACAGCTTCCAGAAGAAAACCCGAAAAACCAGTCAGCATGATAAAAAAATTGCCACCGAACGTTATCAGCAAGTGCTTGCCATGCGGGCAGCGGGGAGACAGTGATGAGTGAGAAATTGAGCCAACATACTACACCGGCAGGGGGCAATGTATTTGCTGACCTGGGTTTTTCACCGGAGGAAGCCAAACGCCTGAAAGCAAACTCAGAACAGCGAATCAAGGCGGATCTGAAGATCCAACTAATGGAAGAAATCAGGCTGGCTATTCGGGAGTCCCGTCTGAAACAGGAGGTGGCGGCAATAGTCATGGGCGTTAACCGACCCAGAGTATCTGATGTTATGACAGGCAAAGCCAGTAAATTTACCCTGGATGCTTTGGTGGATATGCTTCAGCGGCTGGGGCGCAGGGTGACTTTACAGGTTGTCGATCAGACGGATGAAACTGCTTATTTGCCTGGTACTCAGAGCAATCGGATGCATCTGGAAAAGTCGATTAAGCAGTATCGTAACGCTGAGTTTATTTACCGCAATCTTAAGTCCGGTGAATAGTTGCTGGTCTTCTGGGAATCGTTGTTGCGTGGCTATCTGAACAAATCTGAATGCGATCCCAATCTTGAAAAGATAATCCGTTTGTTTTCTACCTTATAAATCAGCAACCAGTCAGGCTCTATATGGCACTCTCTGTGGTTTTTATAGTTGCCTGATAGAGCATGGTCTTTATGTTTTGCGGCCATGGGCTGTTGCTCAATAAGCATACGGACAACATCTTTAAATTTGTCCAGGTCTTTACCCTGTCTTTTGGCACGCTTTATGTCTTTGGATAGTTTGTTGGTATAGACCGGCGTGAGCATGGGTCAAAGACCCAACTTGTTAAACATATCTTCTGCACTATCGCATTCAACCAGCCCAATTCCTGCGTCCACATCGTCCAGTGTTCTGGCGGTTTCCTCATTCGGTAAGCAGACAGGGAAGGGCAGCCCTCTGCAGAGGGTCACTTGTTTGTAAAACAGCGTAATCGCTTCAGTTGTGTTGAGGCCCAGCTCCTGGAATATGGCTTCGGCGTGGCGTTTTACTTCAGGTTCCATTCTTGCCCTTACGACTTCAGTTTTGCTCATTTTCTTTCCTTGCAGCGGTGAGTGACAATTGTAATTGTAGCCTAATTAGTACACAAAAAACGCACATAAAAGCCTTTTGCTATCTGGGCTCAATTTTCAGCCCAGTCACTATTTTCTTTTACCCAGTTGTCTCTCCAGCTCATACCGCAACCGATCGGAACTGATGGAGCGCAGGAACATCACCTGCCGGGCCTCGCTCTGGCGTAACAAATACCGAATTA
>NZ_JAHHPO010000509.1 GCF_024606365.1 Endozoicomonas sp. ONNA2 | reverse complement strand
AATTTTCTGCCATCCTCGCTACGGGGACGCCCAGTCGGGCGCTATTCTCGGACAGGCTCCCGGGCAAAGACGTTCTATTCGATCCCGAACCGTTTTCGACCTCGTTCATAACCCCTGCCCCTGAAAATGGCATGTCCAGGGGCAAGATCGGTTCGGGTAAATTAACGGCAGAATGGGTATCAGGATTTACTCCACTGCTGTCGAGGCTGGGCATCATAAACAGCTAACATCCTTAACATGTTTGCCAGGTTTTTATAGTCCATTTCCTCAGGGCCTTCTGGTGGCTGAGGCTCGGGAGAGTCAGGTCCCTCAGTTGACTGCAAACGACGTAATTGCTCATTTTTGACAGGTAAAACTTCAGATTCTGGTATTTTTTTAGGGGTTTTGCTGGTTTGTAAAGGATCGTCTGTAGAATTTTCCGGCCATTCTTGACCGTGTTGTCGGGCGTAATCTCTACTTATTGCCTCCTTAACAGCGGCTTGACATTGACCTTCCCCATGGAGTTCGTTATATCTGCGGAAGTCGATATAGTTATTCCTTATGTAGACCTCGACAAGCCTTTCTCTGATATATCTATAAGAGGGTAGATGCTCATCAGAAGCCAGATGCAGAGCCTCCTGGTCACTCAAAACCAAAGTTGGACTTTTATCCATAAGTTCTTTTATCTCCGGGTAATAATTATTACGACCAGTAGCAAATTCGTAAAGGCACTGAAGCAGTATCGCCCTGTCAATCCCTACAACACAGACCTTATGTCCAGCAAAGGAACCAGGTTGAGCTGGGCCACCATCTCCACCGCTTTTACCTGATGCCCCTGAGGGGGGCAATGTTGGGACCTGCGAGGAAGGATCCGAAAGTGATAATCCAGAAGAAAACATAAATACTCCTTTAATCAATAATTGTTATTAAAGGAAACGGTACATAAAGTTCAACGTCTCCGTTTCGCAAAGGAACGCAATGAAATAAATCACCGGGAGACTATTCTCGGACAGGCTCTATTCTCGGACAGGCTCTATTCCCGGACAGGCTCTATTCCCGGACAGGCTCTATTCCCGGA
>NZ_JAHHPO010000508.1 GCF_024606365.1 Endozoicomonas sp. ONNA2 | reverse complement strand
GCCCAGAAACTTCCGACAAATAATAGTCCGTGACCTGAAGTCGTTGGCCATAGCTTACCGGTTGATGGCTGTCTGATGTGACTTCGTAAGCACTTTTTGAGGATTGTCCGGAAGAATAAAAGCCTCCCCATGGCTGGGGTTTGATCCAGAGCTGTACCGATTCGGGCCGGGTTGGGAACAGCGAGGAGTGCAATTCAATCGACTGCAGGTGCCCTGCTTTCGCAATAATGGCCAGGCCGCCAAATAAAGGCACCTTCTGATATAGACGACATTTAAAGTATTTGTGTTCATCTAGCTGCCAGTCAATATCATCCATAACCACATCGTAGAGGCTGGCGGAAGCTGGCGAATGGAGTAGCACCAATAATAATGCCCGGGATACCAACATCAAAGGGGCACTAAGCAGTACTGACAGTAAAAAGCGAATCTGTTTCATAGCGCATTCATGGCAAGGCGTTCTGTCGGATGGAAAAATAAACAGTATGGGCTACTTTTTCAGGAGGCGGCTGACGGGAAATTATCGAATGCCTTTTACAGATTCTAGCTCCCCTGGTCGTGGTGTGGAGCACAATTTGGCGAACAGCCAGGCTGATAGCAGCTGTGATTCAGGACTGTTACCCCGTGGTTATCTGCATCAGATGTCCCCTTCGGTATTGCGCATGACAAAGCAGCTGGAGAGGCTTTCAGTGTCATTTCCTGATCTTATGCTGAAGGCCCTGGAGCAAGTTATCGAAAGCCCGGTGATGGGTGCCCATTGTCATTTTAATGGTGCTATTTATACGACGATCAATCAATTACAACTGCTGTCCAGACAAGCGCTCTACCGTTTCCAGCTGCCCGTCAGTGGCCAGCATGTTTCTACGGCGACTTGCCAGGCATCCAGCTATGCATTCTTGCGGCTGGATCAACGGCTACCTGACTTTCTGACCACCCTCTGTTTTGGTGGCAACCTGTCTTCGCTGGCTGCCAGGACCGGGGAGTCTGCGCCGGATGGCTCTTCAGCTGACGATTCTCCTCCTGCATATACAACAGAGTTCACCAGAATTGGCAAACAACTTCTGGATCAGGTTGCCAATGCGCTGGCAGAGGCCTGGAGGACACTGTGTTCGCCTTATCGCCCGGTATCGGAGACTGACTCTTTGGCGCAATGGATGGGAGGATCACAGATACCCCCCGTTTTATTCACCGATGATTGCCTGCTGAATCAGTTTGATCTTGAGTTTCATAACCCGGCCTGCGCAGATTCAACCTGGTTACTCCCGGTTTGTTTCTATACCCCGGTCAATGCTTTTACCAGGGCCATGGTAGAGCAGGAAGCAATGATTGACCGGGAAACTGGTTCAAGTCAGCCATGTCGGGATCGTATCGCGCGGTCTCTTGGCCACATCAACGTGGATATGACCGTTGATCTTGAGCCACTGTCTTTGCCCATGAGCAAGTTATGTGATCTGCAGGTGGGTGACGTGCTATCGATACCCCATCCGGGAAAATCATATATAAGGGTGCAGAACGCTCTCTTGTTTTGTGGAACGACAGGGCAGCACGGGGGGCACCTTACCGTGCAAATCAATGAGTGTTTAACAGGAGAGGACGGTCAGTGAACGACTCAGGACTATCAGTTGATGAAAAGCCCTTAGCTGATGAAAAGCCCTTAGCTGATAAACAGCCCTTAGCTGATAAAATACCCTCAGCTGATAAAAACCCCTCAGCCGATGACAAGCCGCCAGCTGATAACGGGCATTCAACGGTTATTAATCCGGAACCCTCGGATATTACCAATAAAGATGTTCAGCAAGACGCTTCTGATCAGCCGGAGCTGAGTGGCTCTCATTTACCGCCCGGGAATGAGATAGAGGAATCTGCAACCGTTCCTGAAGCACAGGTTAATGATGCAGCAGATCCGTCAGAGTCGTCAGAAGATGGTAGTCCGGAAGTGACAGCGGACGACCAGGCCGAAGGGCCCCTGGCCAGGCTGACTTCATCAAACCTGGCACTGGTCGGGGCTGTAGAGGTCACTTTGACCCTGAATGTTGGCAATAAACGTATGACCATTGCTGATATGCTTGGCTTGCATAAAGGGTCAGTAGTCAGTCTGGACCGTCGGGAACACGACCCACTGGATGTCATGATTAACGGGGTGTTATTTGCCCGTGGCGAAGTTGTTCGGACTGGGGAGTATTATGGCCTGCGCATTCTGGAAATCCTCTGATATTGATCGCTTGTCCGGTGCTTCTTATGGTGCCTGCCCTCTCTGGATACCCGTTACTGCCTTGTTGTTGGCCTTGCCCGCAGTATCTGAGGCATCCTTTCAGTTGCCGTTGTTATCCGTCACGTCCGGTGATAACCAGCAGGATTACACGGTTAACCTGCAGATTTTTTTACTATTGACGGCACTGGCCTTTCTTCCGGGGCTACTGATGGTAACCACCAGCTTCACCCGGGTATTGATCGTGCTGGCCATCCTTCGCCAGGGCCTTGGGCTGCAACAAATACCCCCTACGCGGGTGCTCATTGCTGCGGCACTGATCCTGACGGCATTCATTATGAAACCGGTGTTTAATGAGATCCGGGCACAGGCCATCGAACCTTACCTGGCAGAGCAAATGCAGTTCAGGGAAGCGATAGAAGTCGCGGGGTTCCCCCTGCATCAGTTTATGCTGAAGCAAACCCGAAAGGTCGATATGGAACAATTTTTAGTGTTATCCGGGGAAATTCCGCCGGTCGACGACAGTAGCAGTCAACCGGATGTGGTGCTGGAAAATATTCCGTTTTCGGTACTGATGCCGGCTTTTTTGAGCAGTGAAATTAAAACC
>NZ_JAHHPO010000507.1 GCF_024606365.1 Endozoicomonas sp. ONNA2 | reverse complement strand
ATGTATTCCTCAACCGGTGGTTCCATATGTACAGCCAGCACTTCCTGGCGGGCTTGGAGAATTTCTTCCTGGGTAAGCGGGGATGGTGGGCGCTCAACCGGTCTGTGCATGGCTTCTCCCCTGGCCAGTTTCAGAATTGCCCGCTCGGCATCAACATCGGGATAGCCGACCCGGACATGCATGATAAAGCGATCCAGCTGGGCCTCTGGCAATGGGTAAGTGCCTTCCTGTTCAATGGGGTTCTGGGTGGCCATCACCATAAAGACATCTGACAATGGGTAGGTTTTCTGGCCAACACTGACCTGGCGTTCGGCCATGGCTTCCAGAAGTGACGACTGAACTTTGGCCGGTGCACGGTTGATCTCGTCCGCCAGTATCAGGTTGTGAAAAATGGGGCCGGGCTGAAACCGGAAGCTGCCATCTTCCGGTAGATAGATGTCGGTGCCAGTGACATCCGCTGGCAGCAGGTCAGGGGTAAACTGGATTCTGTGGAAATCCGCATCCAGTCCGTCGGATAGCGCTTTGACCGCTCTGGTCTTGGCCAAGCCGGGGGCGCCTTCAACCAGCAGATGTCCGTCAGCCAGAAGGGTGGTTAACAGTCGGCTAACCAGGTGTTCCTGGCCAATGATGGTGTTGGAGAGGTAGTTTTTCAGCTGACTGAATTGGGTAAAACAGTGGCTTGATGACATTTTTTCAACCTGGCAATCTGTCTGCGTCTTGAAAGAGTACATGGCAACTCCACTTTACAGTTGGGAAATTCTACAAGCCATTGGCATTATTGGTAAGCCCCATCTGTTAAGCCGCATCCCTGTGTCTTGTCGAATGTTTTACGGTTATCAGCTTTATTTTCGACATCACCCTTTAATATAGGTTCGTCAGCGCCGATGGTCTAATACAAGAATTTTATAACCGATACGGAGATGCCAGGGATGGGGCAGCTAAATAGTCAGGAACGGGAAGAAACTCTGGATAAACTGATCAGTGATCTGGCTGCCCATATTCCGGTAGAGCAGCTGGATAGCTTTCATGAGTTTGTCTATCGATATTACTCACTGGATACCCACCAGGATCTGGTCTCCGGCAACTGGCAGGAATTGCTGGGTGCTACCCACTCATTCTGGAAGTTTATTCAATACCATAATCCAGACCAGCCGCGCATTGAGGTGATCAATCCGGAATTTAACATGCATGGCTGGCACTCAACCCATACGGTGATTCGAATTCTCCATCGGGATATGCCTTTTGTGGTGGACTCGATCAGGATGAAACTGAACGACTATGGCTCCACCATTCATTTATTGCGCAATGGGGTACTGTATTCCCGGCGTGGTGGCGACATGACCCTGCAGTTTGGGGATGAGCGCAGTGTGCAGGAGTTTGTCTGTCAGGAGGCCTTTGTTTATCTTGAAATCGACCGTTGTGAGGATCAGAGTGAACTGGATCAGCTGCAGAACCAGTTGAATGGTGTGCTCAGGGATGTCACTCGTGTTGTGGATGACTTTGCGGCCATGACCGGGCGGGTCAAAAGGCTGGCAGCCATGGCCGGGCACCCGGGGGCTCTGGCGAAAGACTTGCTGAAAAAGGACGATGAGGTTCAGGCGTTCCTGGAATGGCTGTTGGATGACAATTTTACCTTTCTTGGCTATGAGGAACTGATTGTCACAGAATATCAAGGCAGCCGTCGGCTGAGAAGACCCTCGGAATCGCTGTTTGGACTGCTGAAACCGGCCAATAAAGGCCAGCCTGGTCAGCTGTCACTGGAACCCTTTATTGAACATGATCTGTTTGAGCTGACCGAGCGGCTCTCGTTCTCCAAGGCATCTGTCCGCTCCAGTGTTCACCGACCAGCCTATCCAGACTTTATCACCGTGCGACGCTTTGATGAGCAGGGGCGCATTGTGGGTGAGGCACGTATTGTTGGTCTTTACACCTCTCCGGTTTATCGCCAGACGACCTATGCGATTCCTTATATCCGTAACAAGGTGTCGGCAATCATCCAGCGCTCTGGTCTGGACCCCAAAAGCCACCATGGCAAAGACCTGGTGCAGATACTGGAAATTTTTCCCCGGGATGAACTCTTTCAGACCAGTCAGGACGAGCTTTTTCAGACCGCGATGGCAATTCTGCGCATGCAAGAGCGCAAACAGATAAAAGTCTTTATCCGCCAGGACCCTTACGGACCTTTCTGCTCGGCGCTGGTCTATGTGCCAAGGGATATCTACAGTACCCGCTTTCGCCAGCGGGTGGAAAACATTCTCTGTCACCGGCTGGAGGCTGAAGACAGCGAGTTTACCACCTATTTTTCTGAGTCAATCCTGGCCAGAGTGCATTTTGTGTTCAAGTTGAAAGGGCGGATTGATTACAATCTGGACGTGATTACCCGGGAAATTATGCTCGCTGGCTCATCCTGGAATGATGATCTCAGGGCAGAAGTATTGGAGACCTTTGGGGAAGTGCGGGGGAATAAACTGCTGGCAAGGTTTTCTGACGGGTTCAGTGCGGCTTATCAGGAAGCGTTCAAGCCCCAGTCGGCGGTGACGGATATCCGCCATTTTGCCCAAATGGACGACGATCGCCCTCTGGCCATGGGGTTTTATCAGTCACTGGACGATGCCGCCGGGTTGGTTCACCTGAAACTGTACCATTTTATCGAGCCTCTGCCGTTAGCTGACCAGATTCCAATTATTGAAAACCTGGGCCTGCGGGTACTCGGTGAGTATCCCTATCTGATTAATACCGCTTCCGGTGAGACCATCTGGATTCATGACTTTCAATTAAGCATTGATTCACGAATTAATATTGATCTGCAGAAAGTGGGCCCGACCTTCCGGGAAGCATTTGAAAAAATCTGGTTTGGAGAGGCGGAAAATGACCGGTTTAACCGCCTGGTATTGTCCGCAGGCCTGAGTTGGCGGCAGGTTGCCATGCTGCGGGCTTATGCCCGTTACATGAAGCAGATTCGTGTCGGTTTCAGTCAGACTTATATTGCCGAAACGCTGTGCAATAACATTGAGATTGCCCGGCTGCTGGTGGCGTTGTTTGAGGTTCGCTTCAACCCCGGGCTAAAATTGTCCATAACCCAGCGCCTTGCCCGCCAGCAGCAGATTCAGCAGCAAATTCTCCATGGGCTTGATCAGGTGGCCGTATTGAGCGAAGACAAGCTTATCCGCTGTTATCAGAATGTGATCAAGGCAACACAGCGAACCAACTTTTATCAGCAGGACGACCAGGGCAGTGCCAAGTCGTATATCTCCCTGAAAATGGCGGCAAGGGAGATACCGGACATTCCCAAACCGGTTCCCCTGTATGAAATTTTTGTCTACTCGCCTATTGTTGAAGGTGTCCACCTCAGAGGTGGCAAAGTGGCCCGTGGCGGGCTGCGCTGGTCTGACCGGGTGGAAGATTTCAGAACGGAAATTCTTGGGCTGGTCAAGGCCCAGCAGGTGAAAAATGCCCTTATTGTCCCCGTGGGTGCCAAAGGTGGTTTTGTACCCAAACAGTTACCGGTTGGTGGTACCCGCGAAGCAATGATGGCGGAGGGGATACGTTGTTATAAAACCTTTATCAGAGGGCTGCTGGATATCACCGACAACCTGGTCGAAGGGGACGTGGTTCATCCAGGTGGTGTGGTGATGTATGACGACAGTGACAGTTATCTGGTGGTGGCCGCGGATAAGGGAACTGCAACGTTTTCCGACATTGCCAACGGGATTGCGCAAGATTACAACTTCTGGCTGGGGGACGCCTTTGCTTCTGGTGGCAGTGTGGGTTATGACCACAAAAAGATGGGGATTACCGCCAAGGGTGCCTGGGTATCGGTGCAAAGACACTTCCGGGAAAAAGGTATTCATGTCCAGCAGGATGTGATTTCGGCCATCGGAATCGGCGATATGGCCGGTGATGTTTTTGGCAATGGTATGCTGTGCTCGGAAACCATTGCCTTGATCGGTGCGTTCAATCACCTGCATATTTTTGTCGATCCTGACCCGGATGTTTATCAGAGTTTTGAAGAGCGCCGTCGCCTGTTTGAATTGCCCCGTTCGAGCTGGACAGACTACGACACCAGTCTTATTTCTGCTGGCGGAGGTATTTTTTCCCGCCAGGCAAAGTCAATTGTCATCAGTCCTGAAATGAAGCAGCGCTTTGGCATTACCGCCAACCGTCTGCCACCCAATGAATTGATTCGCAGTATGCTGCGGGCCCGGGTTGATCTGTTATGGAATGGCGGTATCGGTACCTACATCAAGTCAATGAGCGAAGCCCACAGCGACGTGGGGGACAAGGCCAACGATCCACTGAGAATTAACGGGTGTGAAGTTCAGGCCAGTGTGGTCGGAGAAGGGGGGAACCTTGGCCTGAGTCAACTTGGGCGTACGGAGTATGCGCTGAAGGGCGGGGGGCTGAATACCGACTTTATCGACAATTCCGGTGGCGTTGACTGTTCTGATCACGAGGTCAATATCAAGATTCTTCTCAACGATATGGTTGCCAATGGCGATATGACCATTAAACAGCGCAACCAGTTGCTGGAAAGCATGACCGATGAAGTGGCTGCCCTGGTATTGACCAACAACTATCGTCAGACACAGGCTATTTCCGTGGTTGAGTCCGACGTTGCTTCAAGAATGGGCGAATATCGTCGTTTTATACAACACCTTGAGGAACAGGGTAAGCTGGACAGAACCATTGAGTTTCTGCCAGATAATGACGCGATGGCCGAGCGGGCTGCGAACGGGCAGGGGTTAACCCGGCCGGAATTATCCCTGTTGATTTCATACAGTAAAGCCGATCTGAAAGAAGCTTTGCTGAACTCATCGGTGATTGATGATAGCTATCTGACGCAGGAGTTATACAGCGCCTTTCCCGGGATTCTGGTTGACCGCTTCCCCGAAGAGATCAGACGACATCGTTTGCGCAAGGAGATCATCTCTACCCAGATTGCCAATCACTTGATTGATATGATGGGGATTACCTTTGTTTTTCGACTGCAGACCACGACGGGGGCATCATCCGCCGAGATAGCCCGTGCTTTTAGTGCCAGTCGCGATGTGTTTGATGTTTCCCGTTACTGGATGATGATTGAGCAGCTTGATCACAAGGTTGCCAGTGCCTTGCAATACAAGATGATGG
Organism: Endozoicomonas sp. ONNA2; assembly: GCF_024606365.1. Classification (GTDB taxonomy): domain Bacteria; phylum Pseudomonadota; class Gammaproteobacteria; order Pseudomonadales; family Endozoicomonadaceae; genus Endozoicomonas. Next base: position 915 of record NZ_JAHHPO010000507.1, on the reverse strand, counting down.
GCGCATTGATCAAACTGGTGAGGCGAACAACCCGCTGGTTTATCCGCCTGAAGCGTCAGGACCTGATACCGGCCGAGTGTGTCGAACATTATGGACCAAGGATTGGGCGATTCCTGTCTTGCTTCACCGAATCTCTTGGTGAAGAAGAAAAAGTCCAATTGGACAAGGCCATTGACAGTATGGTTGCGCAAGGCGTTCCACAGGAATTGGCCCTGGTGGTTGCCGGGCAGCGTTATCTGTTAAGTGCCCTGCCGGTCATCAGGGTTGCTGATGAAACCGGGGTTCCCCTGGAGGTGGCCATCAGGACTTTCTTTACCATAGGCTCTCGCCTGGAGCTGAACTGGTATGGTTATGCCCTGTCGCAACTGGAAGTGACTAACCACTGGCAGTCCCTGGCGCGGGACAGCGCCAGGGATGAACTTAACTGGCAGCAGCGTAAATTATCCAAAGGGCTGATCAATCTGGCGCAGGATGGCGTACCTATTGAGCAAACCATTGATAAATGGATTATGGATAACCATGCGCTGGTAGCCCGCTGGCAGAGTATGCTGGCCGATATACGCAATGCTCCACAAGCCGATCTGGCCATGTTTGCCGTTGCCAATCGTGAATTAATGGACCTGGCCCAGGTCAGTTTGCATGGTAGTAACTGAGGAATTGTTTAATCTCATTACGCAGTCGGGGAAAAGGCCGCCGCCCGCTCCCCGCCACCTGCTGCCCGCAAAAGCACAAGCGGTCCAGGCTTGAGGGTGGCGGGTTGCGTCCCTGGAAATTCCGCTTTTGCCCGGCAAATAGCCCCGCTTTCAGCATGCAAAACCGAATTTTTATCTTCAATAATTTCTTTTTGTTTCTTCAGCGAGATTTTTGCACCGGCCATGTTTGGGAGCTGTCCTGAAATAACTTCGACATTTCTAC
>NZ_JAHHPO010000506.1 GCF_024606365.1 Endozoicomonas sp. ONNA2 | reverse complement strand
ATATTTTTATTTTTTTAGTAGTCAGGGAGGGCGATAAATACATCAGGGGCTGTCCGAGAATAGAATGCCCCGGGGGCAACTGCTCCTGCGTTGCTCTCCTGCATCCATGCAGTCCCGCGACGACAGCAAATTGGTCTGAAAATTGGAGAAGGGAATTGGAGAAAGGTATGTTCCAGGCGAAAGATGCATTCAACTCAGGCATTGTCCAGCACAGGCCAGCCGAACTCTGGTCAATGATCTCTGCTCATTACTCCGTGGATGAGGCTTCCTGGCTACAGGAACTGGTGCAGATTCTCGATGAACAGTCCCGGGACTATTCTGAGGCAGCCAGTAAAGCCACCAGAATGATTGAGCAGGTCAGGGGTAGTGATGATGGCATTCATATGATTGATGCATTGCTGCTGCAGTACAGCCTGGATACCCGGGAAGGTATTCTCTTGATGTGCCTGGCCGAAGCCCTGATGCGTATTCCTGATAACCGCACGGCCGATGCCCTGATCCGCGATAAGCTCAGTGTGGCTGACTGGGAAAAACACCTGAGCCAGAGTGACTCGCTGCTGGTCAATGCCTCCACCTGGGGGTTGCTGCTCACCGGCAGGGTGGTCAACCTGGAAGCCGGGGAGGATGGTTCTGCCGGCGGGATTATTGGCAAACTGGTGAACCGGATGGGGGAGCCGGTCATTCGTCAGGCGGTTAACCAGGCCATGAAGATCATGGGGCGTCATTTTGTCCTGGGGCGCACTATTGCAGAAGCGTTAAAGAATGGCCTGAAACAGCGGGAAAAGGGGTATACCTACTCCTTTGATATGTTGGGGGAGTCTGCCCTGACCATGGCGGATGCCCGGCGCTATCATGATGAATACCTGGCAGCGATCCGGGCGATTGCCGCCGAACCTGATCACAAAAACTCCCCCCGCAGCGGAATTTCCATCAAGCTTTCTGCGCTCCATCCACGCTATGAAGTGGCCCACAAAACGCGGGTGTTCCGGGAACTGGTGCCTGCGCTTCTGGACCTGGTTCGCGAAGCCAGGGCGGGCAATGTGGCTATCAATATGGACGCTGAGGAGCAGGATCGCCATGAGCTGTTTCTGGAGGTGTTCGAGCGGGTTTACCGGCACCCGGACTGCCGTGGCTGGGGTGGGCTTGGTCTGGTGATCCAGGCCTACGGCAAACGGGCACTGCCGTCGTTGTGCTGGCTCTCTGCCCTGACCCATGAGC
>NZ_JAHHPO010000505.1 GCF_024606365.1 Endozoicomonas sp. ONNA2 | reverse complement strand
GACTCTGCTCCCGTGTCACACCGTGTGCTTCGTGGTTCCAATTCAAGACCCGCAAAACCTGGAAACCAACCCGCCTGGACTCGATCGCAGAAGCTAATGAAAGAATGGACAATAGTTCTAACAGGAAGAATTCCTTAATATCTACCCTAAGAGGCAACGCTGAAACCAGGGCAATCTGCGAACAAGATAATTCAGATTCCATCTGGCCATATACTCTGACCATATAATCCAATGAAAATTCACCAACTTGTATTGCAACCGCTGAATTTAAAAACTAATTTAACAGGGCATAAAAAAGTTTGTTGAAAAGAAGCTGGCAGGTTTATTATTTATACTTCATCATTTTAACTAACTTTTTCGAGGCAAATATGGATTTTGATGCTGTCAAATCTAACGTCGGTTATTATGCTAATACACCAGATGATTCTCTTGAAAGCATATCTCAAAATACCGGTTTTTCATCTGTACAGGACATAGCAAAAACAATTCCTCCTGTTCAGGGTTATGAATTTCCGGACACAAGCAAGATGAAAAATCGAAGGGTGGTAAATGCTGAGGTAGATAATTATCACCTTGAATCTCATCACAGTTGCGAACCTTGCCAGGAAACCCAATCCCCGCCTGAAAACGGGCATAATCAATTGAAAAAATCCTGTATTTTTCCTGAAAAGGCAACAGTGACCGCACCTAATCTACGGGATCTTATTCAACAAATTGGTTTCACTGTAGATCAAAAAAATTATATCCAAAGTGGAAGTACTTATTGCTTATCACAACCGGGTAATTCCAATAAACTATTTTTAAAGACTACGTTCACTTCTGATTATGCTCACGATTTAAATGCAGCCTTGGTTGATTGCCCTGAGGTTATTCGCATTGACTTTGCCATTTTTATTAATAGAGATCAATTCAAGTTTCTCAGGCGTGAAGATTTTGAATTGGTTTCACATCGTGAAGGAGGTAAAGCTATCCGTAATCCGTTTAAGAGTGATGGGTTCGAATATTGTGGTGTTGCCATGGAATATGCCGCAGGCTCTACCTTGGAGGATACTTTTAAAATCAGGCAACTATTCCCTGCAAAGGAGGCGGTAGAGATAGCACATAAAATTAGCAGAGGTCTGTATCAGATTCATCGCCAAGGTATAATTCATCAGGATATAAAACCAGACAACCTGGTTTATAACAATAAAACAGGAATATTGAAAATTATTGACTTTGGCATGAGTACAGTCAGTGATTGCTGTGATTCACACCACGGTTGCCATGACTTTATGGCCCCGGAGATGTGTTTCTCTGAAACCGAGGGTAAAGTGCCCAGGCATGATAATAAATGTGATTCCTGGGGACTTGGAATAACTATGCTGACGGTAATTTGCGGTTCTCTGCCCGGGGATTTTACTTTTCCATCCAGAATTCCTTATTCATGCCCGGCAAATAATCATCTTTTCTCTCAAGAGCAGGAGACAACTAAAATAAATGCGATAAATTCAAAGCTTGAAACGTTGGGATGTGACCCGGGCGAATATAAAGAGCTAGTATCCATTATTCTCCAATTGATAGCCCATGACCCTGTAAGACGGATGAGCATAGAAGATGCATACATTAATCTCGAAGCGTTGCAGCTGAAGATGAATAAGTAGTTGGCCTAAAAGAATCGTATGATTAGAGTTTGGTATCAGGGCATTAGCAACAGAAACAGTGCCAGGAGGCTGTCCGAGAATAGCGCCCGTAGCGAGGATGGCAAAAAATTGAGGATAAAAAGTCGGAGATTTTTAGTGAATAGTGGTTCTATTTACTAAAAATTTCCGACTTTTTAGACCAAT
>NZ_JAHHPO010000046.1 GCF_024606365.1 Endozoicomonas sp. ONNA2 | reverse complement strand
AGAGCTGTTCAGAATTACAGTAATATGCCTTTGCTGGGTGCTGAATAGTTACAATAAAACAACAACCGTCATATATAAGGCCACATACAGGCAAAAAAATATTAAAAATAAACGATCGATAACCAAAGTATCAGCTTGATCAGGCCATTAAATTTTATTACTGGCATACTCAAACATAGCGATTATTATTAGTCAGTACTCGGTTCATTCATCCGGCGAAAACCTGAAGGTTTTTTTAGTAATCAACTGCAATCAATCATGGTTCTTCCAACCTGTTAACACTGTTCCCCTTACCCGAATAACCAGCAGCCACCTGGCAGTCTGGTTTACCCGGAGAAATCAGACATGTTCACTTCGCTGATTAAAAAAATTGTCCCAGTTATTTTGACTGCACTGTCACTGATCTTTGCCAGTAACGTATTGGCCTTCAGCTCTGACGAGCTGTTGATATGGGTTGGTGGCGACAAGGCCTATGGCGGTATTCGCCAGGTGGGTGCCCAATTCACCAAGGACATGGGGATAAACGTTAAAGTCGAAATCCCGGAAAATATCACCGACCGTTTTCAACAGGCCGCCGCCTCAGGCAGTGGGCCTGATATTATTTTCTGGGCCCATGATCGTTATGGGGAGTGGGCCAGAAGCGGCTTATTGGCACCTGTCAGCCCATCAGCGGCATTCAGGAAAGGCGTGAACATCATTGGCTGGGATGCCATGACCAGCGATGGCAAAATTTATGGCTACCCAATCTCTCTGGAAGCCATCAGCCTGATTTACAACAAGGATATTCTGTCAACGCCGCCTGCCACCTTTGAAGAGATGTTTCCCCTGGCCAAGAAACTGCAACAACAGTCAGTCCCCAACAAGAAAAATGAAAAAGGCATCATCGCCATTATGTGGGATCAGGACCAACCCTACTTCACCATGCCGCTACTGGCTGCCGATGGCGGTTATGTATTTCAGAAAACCGCCAAAGGCTATGACGTCAGGAAAACCGGTGTCAACGACAAGGGCGCAATGGAAGGTGCCAAAATGCTGGTGGACCTGATCGACCAGGGCGTCATGCCTCGGGGCGTTGACTACAGCGTGATGGAAGCCAATTTCAACCAGCAAAAAGTCGCCATGATGATTACCGGCCCCTGGGCCTGGGCGAACCTGGACAAGAACAACATCAACTATGGTGTTGCGCCGCTGCCCAAACTCCATGGCAAACCCGCCAAGGCATTTGTTGGTGTCTGGGGGGCAGCCCTGAACAGTGCCAGCCCCAACAAGTCCATTGCCCAGGAGTTCCTGGAGAATTACCTGCTCACTGAACAGGGATTGACCGTGATGAACAATGACGTCCCCCTGGGAGCCGTAGCCAATAAGGCGATGATGGCAAAACTGATGAAAGACCCCCGGATTGCGGCCACTTACCAGAATGTTGAACAGGGCCTGATCATGCCCAATGTGCCGGAGATGGGTAAGTTCTGGTCTGCCATGGAGAGCGCCCTGCGCAATATTACCAGTGGTCGGCAAAACTACCGTGAGGCGCTGAACAACGCAGCGAAACGTATCATCAGCTAACCGTTTTCTGTCTGCCAGAAGAGGCCAGCACGCCATGAGCACATCAAGCGGGTCAAGAGCTACCGGAAGTGGCAGTGCCTATTTGGCGATCGCCATTGTCGCCGTTATCGACCTGGTGCTTTTATACGGCATTACCTTGATGTATGCCCAGGGAGAGCTGGCGTTTGCCCTGCTCGTGCTGGTGCTTGCGGCGACCGGTTCATGGGTTTTTATCAGCAAAAAAGGCTATAACTATCGCTATATCTACCCCAGCTTGCTGGGGGTAATCACCTTTGTCATCTTTCCCCTGATTTATACGGTTAATGTCGCCTTTACCAATTACAGTTCCAACCACCTGCTCTCCCTTGAGCGGGTCAGGGCCATCCACCTGGCGAAAACCTACCGTACCGGCGGCGAATCATTCTCTTTCAAGCTGTACCAGGAAGGCCCCGGCTTCCGGCTGATGCTGACCAGTGATGCCGGCGCTCAGGAGCACTACCTGACCGAACCATTTGCCATCAGTGAGAAACCGCGGGAACTGAAAGCCTTTGTCTCCAGCCATGTGCCGGGCGGCGCAGTGCTCCCCTTCCGGGAAGTCGTCAAAAAGCGCTCAACCCTGGACAAACTGGACATTATTCTGCCTGATGGCACCGAGCTGGCCATGACCAGCCTGAGAAAATTCGGCGCTATTGCCAGGATTTATCGTCCCGATGACCACACTGACCGGCAATACCCGGAACAAAACATGGCCCTGATCGATAACCGCACAGGAGAGACCATCTATCCGGATATGGCGACAGGGTATTACACCAATGCAGCCGGTACTGAGCAGATCGGTCCGGGTTTCACCATCTATACGGGCTGGGATAACTTTGTCCGGGTGTTTACCGATCCGGGTATCCAGGGGCCTTTCCTGAAGATCTTCACTTGGACGATCGTGTTTGCCACCCTGTCTGTCACCTTCACAATAATCATCGGCCTGTTAATGGCCTGCCTGGTGCAATGGGAACCGCTCAAAGGCAACGGTGTCTACCGGTTGTTGCTGATCCTGCCCTACGCAGTACCGGCCTTTATTTCCATCCTGATTTTCCGCGGGCTGTTCAACCAGAACTTTGGTGAAATCAACTATCTGCTGGATATGCTCTTTGGCATCAAACCGGAATGGTTCAGTAATGAGCTGCTGGCCAAAACCATGGTCATCATTGTCAACACCTGGCTGGGTTACCCCTATATGATGATTCTCTGTATCGGACTGCTGAAAAGTATTCCGGATGATCTCTATGAAGCGTCCGCCATTGATGGTGCTACACCGGTCCAGAATCTTTGCCATATTACCATTCCGATGATTTTCAAGCCGCTGATTCCACTGTTGATTGCCAGCTTTGCCTTCAACTTTAATAACCTGGTGCTGATCGCCCTGTTAACCGGCGGCGCGCCGAATATGCTGCACACCACGACCCCGGCCGGTGCCACTGATATTCTGGTGAGTTACACCTTCCGTATTGCCTTTGGCTCCTATGGCCAGGATTACGGACTGGCCTCGGCCATTGCCGCAGCGATCTTTGTGATTGTGGGCTTTATTGCCTGGGTCAACCTGAAAGCTACACGACGATTGCAGTAATATCGGGGGGGCTTTTTT
>NZ_JAHHPO010000504.1 GCF_024606365.1 Endozoicomonas sp. ONNA2 | reverse complement strand
CGGTGCAACCATACTCGGTGATGGTCGGGTGGTGGTGATCCTTGATCCGGCGGCACTGTACCGCAAACATCAACTGGTCATTCAAGAAGCCAAATCTGACACAGTTGAAAGAGATACTCCTGATAGCAGTGATTCGACTGTTAAATCTACTGTTAAAGTGCTTGTGGTGGATGACTCGGTTACCGTAAGGAAAGTCACCAGTCGTCTGCTAACCCGGCAAGGATACGAGGTAATATCGGCACGGGATGGTGTGGAAGCCATGACCCGTCTCTGTGAGCAGCGGCCAGACATCATGCTACTGGATATCGAGATGCCCCGTATGGATGGCTTTGAGGTCGCCAGTGCGGTCCGGAATGACCCCGGGCTTCAGGACTTGCCGATTATCATGATCACCTCCAGAACCGGTGAGAAACATCGTAACCGGGCCTTCAGTCTTGGTGTCAATGAGTACATCGGCAAACCTTTCCAGGAAGGGCCACTGCTCGAGTCGATTGAACAACTGCTCGAAGTTGCGAAAGTCTGATCTTTGAAATGGTTGCCCTTGACAACCCCGACAGCAAAGTAACAGAACGAAGAGGAAACCATGTCCACAAGCTGCCAGCCCATTTCGTCCGTACTGATACCCATGCAGCAGCGCCCCCTGCTGATACCTTCAGCATGCATTGCCGGTATTCAGGACTACAGTCGTCCGGAGGCAAATTACCCGGAAACCGAATGGCTGCTCGGTGACCTTGACTGGCGACGTACAATAATCCCGGTGGTTTCCTTTGAAAGACTGAACCAGGGTCGATTTGCCGAGTTCTCTGCCACCAACCGCATTGTCATTATGCATCGAACCAGTAACAACGCTAGCCTGCCATTCTATGCCATGGTGGTCCAGGGGGTTCCGCAGCCAGTAACATTGGTGCGGGAAGAAGTCCGTAATTCCGCCGAAGAAAAAGGCCCTATGGAGAAATACCGGATTATTATGAGAGACGTTCCCGCTTCAATTCCGGATCTTTCTCTTGTGGAACAGAAGTTGACATCCTCCAGCGATTTGGCTGGGGGAAGTTATCAATGACTCGATTAAAACCAAACCGTTACCTTTTGATCAACAACTATTACTGGGAAAAAACGATCGCAATTCTATAAAAAGAC
>NZ_JAHHPO010000503.1 GCF_024606365.1 Endozoicomonas sp. ONNA2 | reverse complement strand
CGTCCTCGCTACGGGGACGCCCAGTCGGGCGCTATTCCAGGACAGCCTCCTAGTATTTGTAATCGTTGCTCTTGAATGGGCCATCAACAGGCACATTGATGTAGTCAGCCTGGTCTTGAGTCAGCCGGGTGATAACACCACCAAAGCCTTCCACCATATAGGCAGCCACTTCTTCATCCAGTTTTTTAGGCAGTACGGTTACCGCCAGCTTTTCCGGCTTTTGATCGGCAGGCAGATGAGCAAACCCTGCCTCGTAAAGATGAATCTGAGCCAGAACCTGATTGGCAAAGGAGCCGTCCATGATACGCGACGGATGTCCGGTAGCATTCCCCAGGTTCACCAGCCGCCCTTCAGAAAGCAATATCAGGTGATCATTGCAAGCACTGTCCCGGACAATCTTGTGAACCTGCGGCTTGACCTCTTGCCAGTCCCAGTGATCCCGCATGAACTGCGTATCTATCTCGGTATCAAAATGGCCGATATTGCAAACGACACAGCCGTTTTTCAGGGCTTTGAGCATATGACGGTCGCAGACATGAACGTTACCGGTGGTGGTCACCAGCAGGTCAGTGGTGGCCAGCAGCTCCCGGTTAACAGAAGCTTCGGTGCCATCGTTAGCCCCATTGATATAGGGCGAAACCACTTCAAAGCCATCCATACAGGCCTGCATGGCACAGATCGGGTCAATTTCCGTTACCTTGACAATCATACCTTCCTGACGAAGGGAGGCGGCAGAACCCTTGCCCACATCACCGTAGCCAATCACCAGCGCTTTCTTGCCCGCCAGCAGATGGTCGGTCGCCCGCTTGATGGCATCATTCAGGGAGTGGCGACACCCGTATTTATTGTCGTTTTTACTTTTGGTGACCGCATCATTGACGTTGATGGCCGGGACTTTCAGGGTACCTTTTTCCAGCATCTCCAGCAGCCGGTGAACCCCGGTGGTGGTCTCTTCTGAAATGCCATGAATGTGGTCCAACAGTTCAGGGTACTTGTCGTGTAATAACAGGGTAAGGTCGCCACCGTCATCCAACACCATGTTGGCTTGCCAGGGCTTGCCGGTGCCATCGAGAACTGTCTGTTCGATACTCCACCAGAACTCTTCTTCGGTCTCCCCCTTCCAGGCAAATACCGGTATGCCCGCTGCAGCGATGGCTGCGGCAGCATGGTCCTGAGTAGAAAAGATGTTACAGGACGACCAGCGGACTTCAGCGCCAAGGGCCACCAGGGTTTCAATCAGGACAGCAGTCTGGATGGTCATGTGAATGCAACCCATGATCTTTGCGCCTTTGAGCGGCTGCTGATCCCGGTATTT
>NZ_JAHHPO010000502.1 GCF_024606365.1 Endozoicomonas sp. ONNA2 | reverse complement strand
CATTTTTCATCCCTGAGGGTGGCGCAAAATATTTTCACGCGCCATGGGCATTTGTAGTCCACCAACACACCTTCCATCAGCAGCTTGTGGAAGAGGCGGTTATTGGTGATCAGGTCAATGCTTTAAGGTTTGGTCAGTGTTGCCCAAAACTGTTCAAATCAGCCTGAAGGTAGATGCGGGATTATTGGGTAAAGTCTTTTTCCAGGTCTGGCTTTAGCAATACGTCCCGGTAATTGCTGCGCATGGGCGTTGAGCCATCCGGGGCAATATCCAAGCTGTGAAGGGCTTCCCAGCCAGCCGTGCGGAACCACTCTGGTACATCATTTCGATGAGTTTGATGTGTACAATCTCCGTGCACCCTGAGCGGGGCCAAAGGGTGATTGGCATAGTTTATTCAGGGTATGGTGTTTACGCCCTTCAGCTACGCTCAGGGTGAACGTAGTTTGGAGGTCAATGAAGGCGTTCATCAATTGCATTTAAACCGTGTATCAGGCGGCTGCCTGAGAATGGCGCCCGTCCAGACGACCCCGCAGTGAGGATGGCAGAAAATTGAAGATAAAAATTCGGTTTTGTGCGGCGAATAGCGAGTCTGTTTGCCGAACAAAAGTGGATTTTTAGACCAATTTGCTGCCACTGCCCGACTGCATGTATGCAAGAGCTTGAGTAACACAGGAGCACTTGCCGCGTAGGGCAGTCTATTAGCAGACAACCTCCTGGCGCCAGTTGAATTTTGTCTAAGCCGCCTATGCAGCGTATTACTCAACGGTCAATTCATTCAGATTGGATACGTTTTTCTGAGCCGCCTATGCAGCGGATAACTACTTATATTGCATCGTCTTTCGGGTGTCGGGTTTCTAAGCCGCCTATGCAGCGGATAACGATTGCTGCACAGGGTGTTGGATAACTGGTCATTTCTAAACCGCCTATGCAGCGGATAACAAGTACGGTGAGCAGTCGGCTTATGATCTGGCTTTCTAAGCCGCCTATGCAGCGGATAACTGACCTTGTTGATTCCTTTCTGTGCCATATCATTTCTAAGCCGCCTATGCAGCGGATAACAGAAGTTATTTCATGCTCAGACTGATACGCCTTTTCTAAGCCGCCTATGCAGCGGATAACTTAACGGTCTGGCTTTTGTTGTTCAGGTAAATTTTCTAAGCCGCCTATGCAGCGGATAACATATTTATTGACTCATCGTTCAAATAAATATATTTCTAAGCCGCCTATGCAGCGGATAACGTAGCCGTGGCCGGTTTCGGTATCTATACGCATTTCTAAGCCGCCTATGCAGCGGATAACGCACTGCCCAACCGCCCCTGCTACCAGATTCCTTTCTAAGCCGCCTATGCAGCGGATAACCGTAATTTTTCTGTATGGTTTGTTCAGATTCTTTTCTAAGCCGCCTATGCAGCGGATAACGACATTCTGGCCAATAACTCAAACCGCCTTAATTTCTAAGCCGCCTATGCAGCGGATAACTTTTGGTTGATCAGTGATCAGGTTAACCGGTGTTTCTAAGCCGCCTATGCAGCGGATAACGCGCAGCAGGGCGCAGCGTTTGCTGTTGATATTTTCTAAGCCGCCTATGCAGCGGATAACGTATTGCTGGCACTGGATAACATCACCATGATTTTCTAAGGAATTGTCTTTTAATAAGTTCCCGATTTCCGTTCACCCTGAGCTTGTGAAG
>NZ_JAHHPO010000045.1 GCF_024606365.1 Endozoicomonas sp. ONNA2 | reverse complement strand
CCCGAAAACCCTACCAGGCAGTGGCTCTTTCTCATACTGCCAGATTCGTATGCATGCCCACGCAGAGCATGGGAACGAGGAAAGACGACTTAGTCAGCAAAGCCCACACTAGCGGCCAATAGCGAAGTATGTAAAGCCTTTCTGTCTCATTCGTTCTGGCTCGTACATATTACGACCATCAAAAATCACTGGCTCTTTCAATAATGCTCTAAGCTGGTCAAAGTCGGGCGCACGGAATTGACGCCACTCGGTGCAGATAACCAGGGCATCGGCACCTTTAATTGCCGCCTGTGGTGTACCAGACAGTGTCAGATCATCCCGAAGACCATAGATACGTTGCGCCTCTTCCATCGCCTCCGGGTCATAGGCCTGCACGGTTGCTCCGGCCTGCCAGAGTGATTCCATCAGCACCCGGCTTGGGGCATCGCGCATATCGTCCGTATTCGGTTTAAATGCCAGCCCCCAAAGCGCAATGGTTTTACCTGCCAGCTGCCCATTAAAGTGCGTGCTGAGTTTGGTGAACAGAACATTTTTCTGCTGGGCATTTCGTTCCTCAACCGCTCTGAGAACCAGCGGTTCAAAGTCAATGTCCTCTGCGGTTCTTTTCAGTGCCTGAACATCTTTCGGGAAACAGGAGCCACCGTAACCACAGCCAGGGTAGATAAAATGGAAGCCAATACGTGGATCAGAGCCGATCCCCTGACGCACCATCTCAATATCGGCCCCCAGTCGTTCAGCCAGGCCAGCCATCTCATTCATAAAGCTGATCTTGGTGGCCAGCATGCAGTTCGCTGCGTACTTTGTGAGTTCTGCACTGCGCACATCCATGAAAATCATACGGTCATGGTTGCGGTTGAAAGGGGCGTAAAGCTCTTTCATGGTATCAGTCACATGATTGTTTTTAAGATCAGCACTGTCAGTTCCAACCACAATTCGATCCGGCCTCATGCAGTCATTAACCGCTGCCCCTTCTTTCAGGAACTCAGGGTTAGACGCGACAGAAAACTCAAGCTGAACCCCTCGCTTGTGCAGAACTTCTGCCACTTTGGCGGCCACTTTATCGGCGGTGCCCACAGGGACGGTGGACTTGTTCACAATGATTTTGCGGTCATCCATATGCTCGGCAATGGTGCTGGCCACGGCAAGGACATATTGCAAATCGGCCGAACCATCTTCATCCGGTGGCGTTCCCACAGCAATAAACTGCAATGAGCCATGGGCGATACCCTCAGCGGCATCTGTCGTAAAGTGCAACCGGCCAGCCTGACTGTTCTCTTTCACAATAGCTTCGAGCCCGGGCTCGTAGATAGGAATGATGCTGCGCTTCAGGTTATCCACCCTGTTTTGATCGATGTCGACACAGACAACATCATGACCCACTTCTGCCAGAACCGCAGCCTGCACCAGGCCAACGTAGCCAATACCGAAAACCGTGACTTTCATAGTGAATGGTTACCGTGGAAAATTAAGGGGAGTTATTCTAACTGAAAGCGAATCGGGCGGAAATGTCAGACTGACAAAGCCTGTCGTTTACTGGGTGCCACAAAGCCGATATGATTCGGCTATTTTGCTGGCTTGATCTTTCAGACAGCTTCTGACAAAGCGAACCGTGCCACTTATGTCTCAAACGAATACCCTTTCTGTTGTTCTGATTGCCAAAAACAGCAGTGCTACCCTGGAGAGTAGCCTGAATTCCGTGCAATGGGCCGATGAAATCATTCTTCTGGACGCTGGCAGTACCGATGATACGGTTGAGATCGCAACCCGTTGTGGTGCCAGGGTTTATCAGCACACTGACTGGCAGGGTTATGGCAGGCAGCGTCAGATTGCCCAGCACTATGCGACATCTGACTATATTTTTATGCTGGATACGGATGAGCAGGTAACCGATGAACTCAGGGCGAGCATTTCAGATGTGCTGTCAAAACCGTTGCAAGCCAATAAAGTGTATTCCTGTGCCCGGCGTAACTGGTTTCTTGGTCGCTATATGATGCATTGCGGCTGGTATCCGGATCGAGTCCTGCGTCTTTATCTGAATAACGAGAGAACCTATAACAGCAACCTGGTGCACGAATCCGTTGATACCGCCGGAGCTGAAGTGATAAAACTCTCTGGTGACCTGCTGCACCGTACCTGTGATGACTACATGCAGTTTCAGCAGAAGCAACTGGTCTATGCCCGAAGCTGGGCTGAAGAGCGTTTTTTGCAAGGCAAGAACGTCGGCCTGGTATCTGCCTTTGGCCACGGGCTGGGTGCGTTTATTAAAACCTTTTTACTGAGAAAAGGCTTCCTTGATGGCGGCCACGGGCTCCTCCTCTCACTGGTGGTTACCCAATATACATTCAACAAATATGCTGCACTCTGGGCTATGGGCAAGACCCGTCAGCAGCCCGGTGAATAACGGGGCCCCTGAGTTTATGATCAAGCTTGCTATTGTCAGACAAAAATACCGGCCCGATGGCGGTGCCGAGCGTTTTGTGGCATCGGCATTGTCTGCGCTTTCTCAACAAAACGCAGAGCAACCTCAACAAAAAGCAGAACAACAGCAACTGGATATTACCGTATTAACCCGACAGTGGCAGGGTATAAAGAACCCGTCTTTTCATGCTGAGGTTTGCAACCCGTTTAAATGGGGCCGGGTCAGCCGTGAACGGGGTTTTGCCAGGGCTGTACAAAAGCACTTCTCCAGTTTTGATATTGTGCAGAGTCATGAGCGCATACCAGGTTGCACCATTTATCGTGCTGGTGATGGTGTGCATAAATGCTGGTTGGAGCATCGCTCCAGAATTACCTCTGAAGCTCAGGCTAAGCGAATGAAAAATGATCGTTTTCACCGTTATGTGATGGATGCGGAGAAGCAGATGTTTGAGCATCCGAAGTTGAAAGCGGTGATCTGTAACTCCCAAATGGTGAAAGAGGAAGTATGCCGGGAGTTTGCCATCAAGCCTGAGATTGTTCACGTTATCTACAACAGTGTTAATCAGGAAAAATTTAATCCTGCCCTGAAACAGGCTGAAGGATTGGTCGTCCGGGAAGCATTGGGAATTGAAGCAGATGCAACGGCTATGCTGTTTGTGGGTTCCGGCTTTGAACGAAAAGGCCTGGCAGCGACATTGGAAGCCATCGCCGTCACAAAAGCGCATCTGATTGTTGTGGGCAAGGACAAGCAGGAAGAAAAGTATCAGCAACAGGCCCGTGATCTGGGTTGTGCTGAACGTGTTCATTTTATGGGGATGCAAAGTGACAGCAGTCGTTTTTACGGTGCTGCTGATGGCTTTATTCTGCCCACGATTTATGACCCTTTTCCCAATGTTATTCTGGAGGCCATGGCATCCGGCCTTGGCGTGATCACCAGTAGCAGCTGTGGCGGAGCGGAGATTATTGAGGAAGGATGTAATGGCTACTTTTGTGATGCCCTGGATATACCCACTTTATCCTCTGCCATCAACGCATTTACTGATAAAGGCCATGCCGAGAGCCTGGGTATGATGGCTCGGGAAACCATTAAACCATTCACTTCAGAACGGCTTACGAACCAGTTGTTGTCTCTGTATAGCCAGATATTGAATACTTGAGAAAAGCATGAAAATTTTACATACAGAGTCATCCTGTGGATGGGGTGGTCAGGAAATCAGGATTCTGACTGAGTCTGAAGGGATGATGGAACGAGGCCATCAGGTCACCATCGCCTGCCCCGAACATGCAAAAATCTATGAGGCAGCCCTGAAAAGAGGTATTCCGGCGATTGCCCTGCCGATTCAAAAGAAGAAGCTTTCTTCTTTATGGGCAATGCATCAGTACCTGTCGGCTAATCACTTTGATGTCATTAACACCCACAGTTCTACCGATAGCTGGCTGGTGTCGCTGTGCCTGGCCTGGAAAAAGCATCGCCCAAGAATTGTACGAACCCGGCACCTATCAACAGCGGTACACAACAACCGAAGTACATTGTGGCTATACAATAAAGGGAATGACTTTATTGTCACCACGGGAGAGCAGTTGCGTCAGACACTGCACAGCCACAATGGCATTCCGCTGGAAAAGATGAAATCTATTCCTACCGGTATCGATCAGTCACGTTTTGTACCGGCTGATAACAAAAATGAAATTCGCCAGACTCTGGGATTACCCGTGGATAAAACCATTGTCGGTATTCTTGCAACCCTGCGGTCCTGGAAAGGGCATGAGTACCTGATCAACGCTTTTGCGCAGTTATCCAGGGACGATATACATCTGCTGATTGTTGGTGATGGTCCACAGTTTGAAAATATTCAACAGCAAGTTTCAGGGCTCGGTATTGCCGACAAGGTAACCATGCCCGGCAACCAGGATAATGTAGTGCCCTGGCTTCAGTCGATGGATATTTTTTGCCTTCCCTCCTACGGCAATGAAGGGGTACCGCAGGGAATCATGCAGGCTATGTTGTGTAGGCTTCCCATTATATCCACTGATGTTGGTAGTATTCTTGAGGTTCTTCATCCTGGGGAAAATGGGCTGTTGGTAAAGACTAAGGATACAGATAGTGTTCGAGGTGCCCTTGAAACTTTGATTAATGACTCTGAAATGATCGAAAAATATTCAAAGGCTGGCTTAGAGTTTGCATTAACTAGCTGCACTAAGAAAAAGATGGTTGATGATATGGAGTCAGTATTCAGGAGTTGTGATTAGTTCATTTCGAGCAGATTCAGCTGAAATTTATGTTTTGGTCTTTACAAAAAGTTAGTAAGTTGACGTATAATTTGCGGCATTTTGCGTAATCAGGATCTACCTACTTATGAAACCCTATATGCCGGTTGTTGCCGATATCCTTAATGCAAGAAAACCAAAACGCATATTGGATGCGCCTTCAGGCAGTGGTTGGCTCAGGTCTATGCTACGGTTCGAACATTGCATTGACGGTATTGATCTCTTTGATGCAAGACCCGACGGGTATGGTGATTTCTTATGCGCTGATCTGGACGAAGGCATTCCAGAAAATCTCGGGGGGGGGGGGTATCAGGCCATTGTATCCTGTGAAGGTATTGAGCATATAGGCAATCCGCTACACTTTTTTTCATCTGCCAGAAAGCACCTGTCTGGTGATGGTTTACTAATTATCACTACGCCGAACGTCTGGTATCCCGGAGCAAAGCTTAAATATTTTGGCAATGGTTTCTTTCCCAGTTTTCCGCCTCTGATCGGGAAGATCAAGAGAGGAACGCATATGCATATTACTGCCTGGAGTTTTCCTCAGCTGCATCTTTTTTTGACACTGGCAGGTTATGAAAATATAAGACTTCACGACCTGCCTGAGGAGCGAAAACCTCGGCATTTTTATGAGCGTGTTTTGGCAGTCCCTCAGCGAATTTATTGTCGAAATAAGGCTAAAAAAGCATCATCAGCTGAAGAACGACAGTTCTGGCAAGATGCTGGAAGTGATCAATCAACGCTGGGGCGTCGACTGGTTGTTTCGGCAACCTCGAAGCAACCGTGTTATTAAGCAGGTAGTGGGATTGACACAATATGAATATTAAGAATTGAAAATATAGCAACGATCTTCTCTGCTATATAAAGACTTTCTTCTTGTCCGAATTAGCCTCAGGATCCTCATAACATCGTTTTTTGTGAATTAATACTTCCAGCTTGTTCTGATTTCTCTGTTTAATGACTTGAGCCGGGTTTCCACCTACTACCGTATAAGGCGGGACATCTTCAACAACAACACTGCCAGCGGCGACTATTGATGCATCACCGATGGTCACTCCGGGCATAATCATTACATTACGATCTATCCAGCAATACCTGCCAATCTTGACTGGCTTTCTGACCATACGATTGTCGTAAGGCAGAAATTCAAGGTCATTTTCATCATAAAAATGATTGCTGGTTATGATCGTGCATAGGGGAGCCAGTACTGAGCTACGGCCTATAAAAACACCGCCACTGCCGTCAATATAGGCTTGGCCAAGGATTTTGCAGTGGTCATCAAGCACGATATTTTCAGTGTGAAGGTACTTTGAATCCAGTTCTTTGAAGTGAACATTATTGCCAATTTTTTTAAACTTCTTTTTACGGTACTTAAAAAAGATAGCCAGCTTTTTGTATAAGCTCATAGTCGTTTCAGGCCTTGGCAGGATAGTTAATGGAAGGCAAAAGGCTCCGGCAATCGGCTAGATATGCCGGGAAATGGTCCACTTGTGTGTTGATTTACTGAGTCGGTTAAGTATTCTTCTGCGGAAATAGCTGATCAACCTCTCTGCTTTTCCGGTTTTTTTCCAACGTTCAAACTCTGGTGTAACAAACTCCTCCATTTTCACCCAGTAAGACAGTACTGATGGTTCACTGTAGTCTTGAGCAAGTTTTTGTCCTTCAGTCAAAATTTTTGAAAAAAGCTCAGGTTGTTCCTGTAAACGGTCAATAATTGCCAGAACACCGTCGACTGTTGTGGCGTGTAAGATGGCTTTGCTGCTGTTAAATGCTGCCGTTATGGCTGGCTCATCACCTGTTATGCATAGCGCTCCAGCAAGCCAGGCATTGGTGGCTTTGTTGACGGGTTTGATTTTTAGCAGCTCTATCGGGACATCCCGGACAGCAATCACAATATCTACGTTAGAGTAATTGTGCCACTCAACGCTATCGTTACTTTTGCCTTTAATAATGAATTCGATATCGCGTTTTTTAAGTTCAGACAAAAATAATTCGGACTGGAATGCTTCTGCCAGGTTTCGCTTGGGCTGGCCAAAAAATGCCACAGTCTTGATGCTATTTCCGCGCTGGTTGTCACGTGAAATCAGGCCGGGCTGAGGCCATTGGGGCACATAGATTTCGTTGCTCTTGCCCGTCTGAATCAGGTTCTGATGCAATACAAAGTGACCAAATTCCGGATAGTGGGCGTCGGTTCTGCAGGCCACATAGAAATAATCGGCAAAGGTGTTTTTTGGACGTGATTTAACACCGTCAATGATATTGATTTTGTCTGAGCGAGCTTCACTACCCAAAGTTACATCATAGCCAGCGTGGCAAAAATGCAGGTAGGTCAACAGTACCCAAATGTCTTCTCCCGTAATAATCCGGTGTTTGATACTTGCCGGTGTGGGTAGGTCGCCAGACAGTAAATCCTGCCAGCGATCTGTATCATTCAGGATGAAATGAAGGTTTGATGGTTTGCTCATTATCAAGTATCTGAGTTTAAAATGTGGCTCTTATATTGCCACAGAAGTCAACTGGACTGTATCTGCAGTATGGGATGACTGTTGACTGTTTGACAGCTTTTCCAGCTCATTATCAAGCTCTGATATAACCTGGGGAATGGATATCTCCATCATACCTCTTGAGAGCTTTCTGTCACCGTCAAGGTAGAGTTCCATGTTGTCATTCGATATGACGCAGTGAATGCCATTATGCTGAACACCGGTCATCAACTGATAGTTGCTTCCCTGATTATTGTCCCAGGGACCCCAGAGGTTTGGTTCACTGGCTCCGAAAAGTGCAACCACCGGAGTATCTGTAGAAGCGGCAATGTGCATGGGGGCTGAGTCAATACCAAAAAACAAGCAGGCTTTTGATGTCAGGTAAGCGTAAGCTTGCAGGTTAACTGGGTGTGGCAATTGAAGAGGCTTTTGCTGGCAGTGGCTGGCAATTTCTTCTGCAATGCTGACTTCTTCAGGGTCGGAGGACGTCGTTAAAAGAACGGGTCTTTGCCATTTTTTCTGGATATGGTCGATACACTGAGCAACTTTGGCCGAGTCCCAACACTTGTACATCCATCGTGAAACCGGGTGAACGACCACAAAGCCATCATTTAGCCCTAGTTTGGACAATAGTTCGTCGATCATCTCTTCATGGTCTTTGCGCCAGCCCAAGGTGACTTTCTTTATTACTTTCCGGGAATCGATAGCCTCAGCAAATTGCAGGTCTTTCTGAACCGTAGGGATACGTTGCTGGCTATTGAATGTCGTATCAAAACGAGCAAGCCGGTTGATCAACGTCGGCTTTTTAATGTACCCCATTCGCCGGGGTGCCCCTGAAAGAGCACTGATGATACAACCTCGATCTCCTTCAGTAAGGTTAATAACGAGGTCATACTGACCTTTGAACTGCCAGTAAAACTCAATTTCCGTACGAATACGCTGCCAGATGTTTTGCTCACTTTTCTTGCCTCGAGAATAGGGTATCACCTTATCCACATGAGGATTATCGACTATTACTTGAGTACAGAAATCGTTAACGGAAACATGAAGCTCCGAGTCGGGGTAGATGGCTTTCAAGCTGGCAAACAGTGGTGTTGACAGTAAAACATCACCGAGATTACGAAACTTGGTCACCAGAATTTTCATACACAAACCCTTGCTGTTTTCACGACGCTGATAAAAAATTTCACTCTACCTTCATGGGTTTAAAGCGAGAGTAAATATCAGTGAAAATTATAATGGCAACAAAAAGCACACTTCTTGCTGCCAGCTGATGCTTCTAGAGTAAATGTTCCTTTGAACCCTGGCTGGTCTTTTCCATTGAGTGCTCAGAAATAGTATAAGTCTGAGAATCAATCACTTTTCGATCGGTCTTTCTCTGCAAGTAGCCCATAGAAAGCCCAATCAGACAGAATGCTAATTGACCATGTTCAACATAGAGAGTTGAGTTACCCAGACCTCCAACAATAATGTATATGCCCGTCATGATACCGATGACCGGTTCAAGCTCCAGTTTCCGCTCAGAGTAATAATGAATAAGCCACTGCAGGTGCTTCCAGGCGGCTACCAGGATAAAAGTCAGCATCAGGAACAATCCAACATAACCCCGATTCAGCAGAACGGAAGTGACCATGTTATGGCCATGGTTGGTATGGAAAAAACGCTCAGAGTCGTATGGAATTCCCCGTTGGGCCGCGACAGACTGCATATATTCTTCACTGGTGGCAATGTCGAAATGACGATCGCCCGCACCAAACATTGGGAAGTCTGGCAAGACAAAAATAACAGAGTTGAAAATGACATCCCGCTTGCTCAGGAATGAGCTGCCGGTATCACCGCCTTGCATATGATAGGCGATATTAGCCTTAAAACTATTCAGCTTGGGAATATGGTTGCTGGCGACAAAGAGCGAAATCCCGATAATAACCACGCTTGCAGTGAGCAGGGTCAGGTGTTTCCGGTCAGGCCGGAACTGCATAAAAATAGCGGCAATAGCCATTGCCGCAATAACAGCAACAGCGGTAATTGAGATGGTGGGAACCATGGCAATGGCAAAGAACAGAATGGCAATGGCAGATAGTCCTTTTATCCAGCCTTTCTGAAACATGAACAGTGACAGAGATACACCAAAAGCAATGGCAATATACAGCGCTGACTGATTAACATGTCCAACCGAGTTGAGTTCTGGATATTCGCCGCCATCTCGATTCCAGACATACCAGGACTCAAGTATTGCAATCAATGTTCCCAATATAATTGATGATCCCAAAAGGGTGACTTTTGGTGTTGGGATACTTGTTCTGGAAATCAGCATTGCCGGTATAATCAGTTTGGCAAAAGTCAGTGCACCACTTACTGGCTTATCCCACCCAAACGGATTGGTGTGGGCCGAGATAAAGCCTGCAACAAGAAACAGGACAAGAACCCATTCCCAAGAGCGAAGCTTGCCGCCAAAATCCTTTGCTCTCCAGCTTTGCAGACTCCAGGTAATGATATAAACCACTAACAAGAGGTTTTTAGGGCCTTCGTACATAGGTAACACAAGAAAGAAAGCAACCAGTAGAAAAAGCTCTGCTTTTGATATGGCTCGCATGGTGGCACCAAACAGATTTGAAAATTTAAAGCCCGGTAGTTTATCTGTTCAGCGTATCGATTTCAGTAAGAATTCAACTTGATATCATTTGGCTCCTTGTTAGTTATCATTCCCCAACTATCCTGAATACCACATAATAAACACACCATCAGGAACGACCATGCAACCACTTATGAAAACCTACCCAATCACCGCCGCTGAGTACCTTGAAGCGGAGAAAACAGCTGAGGTTAAACACGAATTTGTCAATGGTTACGTTTATGCCATGGTCGGTGCCAGTCGGCGGCATAATTTATTGACCGTGTCTTTGGCGACTTTATTGAATACACATCTCAAAGGCACGCGCTGTCAGGTCTTTGCCTCCGATATGAAAGTTCGCGCTGGTGGTAAGAATGACACCATGTTCTTTTACCCGGATGTGATGGTGGTTTGCAGTCACCCCTCTGATGAAACTCCAAAGGACCCCTATGTAGAGGAAGCCCCTAAGCTGATTATTGAGGTACTGTCGCCCAGTACCGAGCAGTATGATCGTTTGGGCAAGCTGGCTGCCTATACGCAAATAGCTCGTCTGGAAGAGTACCTGCTGGTGGATCAACAGGATATGCTGGTGGATCTTTACCGTCGCTCTGGCGAGCAGTGGCAGTTAACCCAGCTGAAAAAGGGTGATCAGCTGGTATTGAATTCGGTAGAGCTTGAATTGCCAGTTGCGGATATTTACCGGGATGTTATTGGGGTGGTTTAGGGTTACCTTTAAGATGGCCTGCGACGCTCAGGTCTTCATCCAGCTCCGGCCAGTGAATGCCGTCACCTTCTCCCAGTAGCTTCCAGGTGGCCCGTTGTTTTTCGGTTGCATTATCCAGTGTGGTAAACCAGGCGATGGGAATATGAATAGCCCTGCCATCCAGTAAGCCAGTAATGTGACTATCAGTTCAGCGTCGGTAAACTGAATGTTCTGCGCTAAAGGGCATGGTTCAATATTTGAAGAATTCATACCATGCCTCAAGTAAATGATCAGGATGTTCGTTTACACGCTTTTTCAGCTACCGGATTTCACGTGCTGAGAATCTTGAGGAGCTGGCCAGGTTTACAGGTTTCAGCCAGAATTTAGCCAGAGCCTTGTTCAATGGAAATAGTAATTCATGGCAAACAGCACACACGCCGTCAGCATCATGCCGAGAAAGGTGATGATGAATTGGCGGTTGCTGTTGGCGTACAGTTCGGTGGATTTGGCCTGTTGCTCCACCATGGCTTTGCGCCATTCCACGTCCACTTTTTTCAGGGCTTGCTCCAGCCGGATGATGTCCTTTTTGGCGGACAGGCGTGAGTCGAGAATCAGCTTTTCCAGCCGCAATACGTCCTTTTGGGTGGCAATATGGTCAGGGTTCAGGGAGACAGCGACGGCATGGGCGGTTTCTTTGCTGATGCCGATTTCTATGAGGTCGTTAAACAGTTTGTCGTCCATTGGTTTGTTCTCAGTCTGCCTGGCAAAAAATTATAGCAGGTGACCCGTGAAAATAAGCATTGGCACACAGACGGCTCAGGGTAGCCAATCCTCATCCAGCAGTTGTTCCCATGGCCAGGGACAGGCTTCAGGAAAACTGGTGTCGGTGAGCCATTGTTCCCGGGGCAGGTATTGGTTCATTTGTTTAATGGCGCGTTTTTTGGCGTAAGGGTAGCTGGCTTCCACCGCTTCATCCTGGTTGCTTTTCAGATACGGGTGTTTATTGAGCAGTCGGCTGATCTCACCACGGGCTGAATCAATACTGTCAAACCAACTGCGAAATGCCTGCGGCTCATAACGGCGTGGGTAGATGACCTGGGTCTGGTAATGCTGTTTTAGCAAGTGAATTAACAAATTGACCAGATGCGATTCCAGTTCATCAACAAAATCCCCCATGCGGTACTCCATGGTATGCAGAAGGTTATCAATATCCAGCTCATCAAAACGTCGTTCGGCTAATAGTGTGCGCTGAAGGGCAAGCCATTTTGGGTAATCGCGGTGGTAAAGCGGATATTTGCTGTTTTCCATTCTTAGAATCCTTTTATTCACTGCCAACCAGTTTAGGAGAGTCATGAAGAATTTATACCATGTTTTCATTTCCCTTGCGGAACCACATCCGTACTCTCAAATATCTTATCCGCCGAAGCCGCCACAAACCCCTGGTAGAGTTGACCGTTGGGCATCGGGTAGCGCAGGGCGAATTCATAATAGCAGCCGGGTATTGTTAAGGTGCCGTCCGTAAAGTTTACCGGGACCTCTTTGGCCAGGGTTGAGGACTGTTCCAGCAACACGTCCGGGGATCCTTTGATCAGGCCGCCACTGGTATTCATGGCATAGCCTTTATCCAGCAGCAGTTGATTGACGCTTTGAATATCCGGGTGGGAATGCGCCTGATTAAAGCGAAGGTGGTTGATGGATACCGTAAAGTGATTGGGACGAAAGCCATGGGCTGCTACCCAGGAGGCATACTCACTGTCACTGGCGAGCATCTGATACTGTTCCTGACTGATATGCCATGGACGACCGGAATAGCAGAATCCCTGTTGATTCACAGACTCTTCAGATACCTGATCTACCAACATTTTGATAATGCCCTGGCAGTGCCCGGGCAGTTCCTCAACTTTCAGCTCGCTGATAAACACCTTGGGCAAGGTGTCATCGTTATGCTGGTAGTATTTGGCATAGAGCTTTTTAGCCGGGAACTGATAGTCATCCACGGGCTGGTATCCCGCATCAAGAAATGGTCTGGCTATTTTATCCAGACATACCTGGTCGAGGTTGAAGGTGCGCAGGGCAATGTGGTCATTGACCACCGTGCCTTGATTCAGGTCAGTAAATAGCTGGTGGATAGGTTTGGCGTCCGGGGTGAGTGCCAGGTAATCCTGCCACATGGCATCCAGTAATTCATGAATTGTGAGTTTCATAATTTCTCCGTAATAAAACTATTGCACATCAGAATCCATCAGATAGATCGGTATCCCGGCTTTTAGTGCCGCTTTGTGCAGTATTTTATCCAGTGTTGCCAAAGGCAGGTTTTCCCGTATGGCGAGTTCCAGGTAGGCTGCATCGTAGCTGCTCAATTGATAACTCCTTGCCAGTGTAGCAATGCGATTGAACGCCTGATTCGTTGTCAAAGGGTCAACGTAAATTGGCAGATTTTCCAGCTGGGCGAGAAACCCTTCTGCCGTGGCTGTATTTATTTCATTCCGTTTTTCCAGCCAGGGCGACAGAATCGGTCGAACGATCATCCCGATAATAGGATATTTAGC
>NZ_JAHHPO010000501.1 GCF_024606365.1 Endozoicomonas sp. ONNA2 | reverse complement strand
CTATTCAACATCGGCAAAGTGCTTCCCATAGTTACAAAAATACCCCAAAAAGACCTTTTTGGACTGATAAGTGTCGTTTAAATTAGCCTTGATTGGAACGATCGTAAGGCCGATTCTATCGCCCTGCCCAGGCACATGCTAAAACATAACAATAGTCTGTTTCTTTGATTGCAATTTTTTTTGCTTGATCTTCAGTCATTGAATGAACTCCTTAGAACATAACAGTCGTTTACACAAATCAGTTTCGCATAACAAACTGTAGATTCGCTATACGCACCACCCGATCACCCCATACAGCCCGACTTACACAACGCCCTGCACTTTAAAGACTTATATCTTCTGATTCGCATTTTGTAATTCATATATTTTTCAATCAAGCAACCCCCGTAATTACAGATTGCTTGATTTTCATTCAATACAACAGGTTAACCATTCAGTTGATTTTCTACATATACGAACCAGCTTTTACTGTATAAAAAACACAGCATCAGGCAAAACTTATATGAGATTACTAGAACGCTTTCAAATGGCCATTCGCTCTGCCGGTTACTCTCTGTTTACCGAGCGCAGCTACTGGGATTGGATTAAACGCTTGATAAAATTTCATAAAATGCGCCATCCCGATTTACTGACTGGCGCTGATGTCCGTGATTTTCTCACTCATCTGGTGACGAAAAAACACGTTGCTGTCAATACTCAGCAGCAGGCATTGAGTGCCCTGGTCTTTTTATACAAACAAGTGCTGGGGCGTGACAATTTCACGATCAATGACTGGCAAAAATCCAAACGCCCCAAAAAACTCCCTGTTGTGTTGTCGGTGGCTGAAGCTAACTCAGTCCTGTCTCAAAGGCACACCGTTATTGGTCGCCCAATTAATGTATGGTGTTGGTCTTCGTCTGAAGGAAGCGCTCTGTCTCAGGGTTCAGGATATTGATTTTGGGCACATGGAAATTACCGTTCGCCATGGCAAGGGTGGTAAAGACAGAAGGTCGTTGTTGCCCAAAGCGTCTGTTGAAACATTAAGGATCCAGATCGAATCAGCAAGGTTGCTTCACCAAAAAGCGTTTGAAGAAGGTGCCTGCTTTGTTCATCTTCCCCATGCATTGGCCAGAAAATATCCCAACGCTGGAAAAGAACTGGCATGGCAGTATATTTTTGCCAATGCTGAAGCCCAATCGACACGTTTTACGATCCATCCCTAACAAAAGGTAACGCTACCGCCCCTCACTTGTGCTTCTGCCTTTTACTGGCATCCGGGAGCAGATTATGAAACAGCTCAACAGAAATTTTCAGGTTGATTTTTAATCGATCAGATTAGCCATTTCTGTTAAAAAATTCTGAACAAAGGTAGCAAATAAAATGCCCGAATTGAAGTAGCCTTAACCGCTCTATAGGTGTCAGGTTCCCAGAAGGGTTTTTTCACGTCACCAACAATGGCTGATTTTCAGGATAATGCGTAACGGAGTCAGTCTAATAGTTAGCAACTTAACGTTTCAGGGCTATTCATGGCAATCTCTCTCAGATATCATTCACCGGTTTTATTATTCCCTTAAAATTCCTGGTTGTTATTCCCTGAGAGGTTGGATCATGCAAGCCGAAGAGGTCAAGGCGCTTCTGGAGAAAGAGATTGCGGGCTCACAAGTGATTGTTGAGGGCGAGGGGTGCGACTTTCGTCTGACCGTAATCAGTGACCAGTTTGAGGCGAAGCGACCGGTTCAGCGTCAGCAGATGATCTATTCTCACCTGAATCCATTCATTACCAGTGGTGCAATTCACGCTGTATCAATAGTGGCCTTGACTACCGCCGAGCGTGCCAGACAACTGGATAACCAGGGCTGACAGGGTCCCTGAAAGGTCTAATCCGGCAACCATATATCTGCCCGGTGCTGGTTAATAGCTGCACGGTTAGGAATTGTCTGTAAATAACTTCCACATATTCAGATGCTCCACCGCAATCA
>NZ_JAHHPO010000500.1 GCF_024606365.1 Endozoicomonas sp. ONNA2 | reverse complement strand
AACTCCGGTCACATAGCTACGGCTATGCTCCCTCCGTTGTGCCTCGCATAGCACCAGCCCAAGCAGCCAGAAATATATGATTCCATATGGCCAGCTACTTGGGCAGCATCCGAAACAATGGCCCAAACCCTTATTATTAATAGCCTTTTTAACCCGATACGTCCTGTAAATCAGAAAAGTTATTTCATTTTTTCCGCAATTCAGGAAAGCCTGGGCCTGTTGACCTGACCCGGATATTTCATAAGCTGTCCCGAACTCGATAAAACAGGCGTTTACGCGATGCCCGGGTTTAAAACAGATATTAAAAAATTGAACTTAAGCAAAATATTTTTCACGTAAAAGGTTTTTCAGGTTTTTCTTGGCCATTTCACTGCCCAGCTCAGCCGCCCTCCGGTAGTATCTTGCCGCTTTGGGCAGATTTACCGGAAAGTCCTTGCCTCCATATTGATACAGGTAGCCCAGGTTGTTCGTGGCTGAAGTATCCCCCTGCCCGGCCGCCTTGAGCAACCAGTACTCCGCCTTGTGCAGATCTACGGGGACGCCACCGACACCACCGTGAAATATGCAGCCCAGATTGTACATGGCTGTAGCCTGCCCCAGATTAGCCGCCTTGAACAACCAGTGCACCGCCTTGTCCATATCTGCCGAAGAGCCGACGGGGTCACCCAGATAATGGCTACCCAGGTTGTTCATGGCTGGGGCATACCCCAGATTAGCCGCCTTGAACAACCAGTACAGCGCCTGCTCTACCTCGCCAGAGTCTTGATACAGGCAACTGAGATGAACCATGGCTGAAGCAGACCCCAGATTGGCCGCCTTGAGGAACAGTAACTTCACCCGGTCCGGATCTGCCGACAAGCCCTCACCACCATGCTTGTACATGATAGCCAGGTTGATCATGGCTGGAAGATACTCCAGCTTGACCGCCTCCTGGTACCAGTACTCTGCCCGGCGCAGGGCGACCGGAAAGCCCTGGCCACCGTGCTGATACAGGTAGCCGAGATTGTTCATGGCCATGGCCTCCCCAAGCCCGGCGGCCTTCAGCAACCAGTACTCCTCCTGGTGCGGATCCACCGGGAAGCACTTGCCACCATGGCGATACAGCCTGCCCAGGTTGATCATAGACGTGGTATTCCCCAGATCGACTGCCTTCAGGTAATAGCGCCGTGCTTCGTTCAGATCTACCGACAAGCCCTCAGCACCATACTGGTACCAATATCCCAGGCTATTCAGACTGACCGGATCGGACCCTCCCTTCCCGGCCAGCAGCAGGGCAATATCGCGGTGCTTATTGGCAACGGCCCAGGCCAGGGGGGAGTTACCCGCAATCTGGCCCGCATCCACGTCCGCCCCCCGGTTCAGCAGGGCCCGGATGATCTCGATATTACCCTCCTTTGCCGCGTTGACCATCTGATCCTGCCAGCCCGGAGGCAGGGTCAGGTTTTCCACCACCATATCTTCAATCACTCTGCGCCCATAAGGACACTCGAGATGATCTTTTGTCCAAAGGTTAAGGCAGTCAAGGTGGAACTTGTGCCCGCAAGGTTTGGCAATAACGATGTGCCTGCCCGCAAACTCCGAATGTTCAGCCTGGTAGAACTCCCCATGGCAGATCGGACAGATTGGGGACCCGGTGGGTATGGCGACTGCCGAACTGGAGGAAACGCTATTCATATCAGATACTCCCTTGCGTTTTTGGGATTGTTACTCTGACTGTGTTGATCTAAAAAATATCCCCTGGCAAGCCCTGAAAATATAAATAAATAGAAATGCAGGTTTCTTGAATTCAGAGGTTGGGGTCAAAAGTTTCCGACTTTTTGTCCTCAATTTTCTGCCATCCTCGCTACGGAGGCGTCCAGTCGGGCGTTATTCCCGGACAGCCTCCCGGGCGCCAATATGCCATTAAGGAGCTGTCCTGTAATAACTTCGACATTTCTACAGACGCTACCCGCCGCCCGCTTTCCGAAAAGCTGGAATCACTTGTGCTTTTGCGGGCAAGCGGGTGGCGGCATTTTCCCGGACTGAATAAAATGATTACGTTATCCAGGGACAATTCCTGACCTCGGGGCACGTTTTGAAAAAACGGGGGCAAAAATCGGGGACAGGTTTTTCTTTATGAGCAAACAATGTTGTTTATAAGGGAGGTCAGGGCTTTGGGTCAGGGCTCTGGAAAGTAGAGTTGGGGAAAATAGAATCAAGGGAGCAGTCCCTTACATTTTGAAATATCTTTTTTTTACCCTTATTAACGACATACGTCGTTAGCAAAGAAAGACCTGCCTCCGATTTTCCCTCTTTCAATACGCACATCAATATATTCG
>NZ_JAHHPO010000044.1 GCF_024606365.1 Endozoicomonas sp. ONNA2 | reverse complement strand
GTGAGCAGCGGAAGGGGAGGTTCCTACCGTTGACTCGACAAGAGCACAAAGAAGAAGAGCTTTTTCTTTTCCTTTGCGCTCTTCGTGCTATTTGTGGTTCCATCCGGGACCCATTGCAAATGGGGAGGTCAGCTTAATGTCCATCCAAATAAAAGTTAACTATCAAGCAGTGTGTCCCGAGCAGTAAATGAAACGTCTACTTTAAAAGAAGAGATATCCCAAATTTCAATCCACCTTTCATGTTCTGATCCAATTAAATTTAATATTCTTTGTTTAAGCTTTATAGCATCAGGCATGGAATCAATGGTGATGCTTAATTTTATTCTATTTGCTTCAGCACTTTTAATAGTAAACTCATTATCGAGGTTTAACTTAAGTTGTACGAAAGTACTCGCATCAACGTCTCGGAAAGGCGATTTAAATATTTGAGTCTTTATAGAAGTAGCAGCTTTTGTAATAGCAATTTCCAAGTCTTTTCCTGAAAGTTGTTTTTTTAAAGGTGAATGTGGTTTTTTTGAAACGTCATTATTGATGGTTTTAGCGGGATGCTGAGATACTGGTGTAACACTTTTCAACAAATTTTGAGCAGGCTCGCCCGGGTTGTACGCGAGCCGTTTCCTGACAGGTGTATCGTATTTGTTATTCGCTTCATCCTCATCACAGTTTCTTTTTTCAGCGGGAGAGTCTTCAGGTTTTTCAAAAAACTCAAAGAAGCTTCCATCCTTAATTATTAACTCAATTAATCGATTATCTTTTTCGTCAACAATGGCAATATAGCTAGGACAGACAATTTTACAATCAGGAATTGGAGAGGTTTTCCTTGTAACTACTTCTGCGGCAGTTGCAACTATACCGAAAGCACCTTTTTCATCAATGGATGTTGTGATCGTTTGAAATATATTCAGATCATGCCCTCCCAGTCTGCCTAGTCTTGACAAGTCTTCTGCGGTTATTACGTTGGTTCCATATATCTGACAAATTTTCTCTAGCAGTTTGCTATCACGACTGTCGTCGACCTTTATTTTAGGTAGTGTTAAATTATACCTTGTTTTTTGATCTTTTAAATGATAAATCATGTTGCTTATCGTTTGATTATCAAGTTTGTTTATTTCTGTTGCACTTTCACGACGCGGTGTTATTAAAACTAATTTAAGGCTTTCTCCATTAACAGATTTGAATTCTTTGGCAATGGCACCAAATCGATTGTTACCGGTAAAGTGTAAATCTTCTGTTATATTCATCATCTTGACGTTATGGATACGAGTCCCATCTGCGCAAAGAAATGTGTCCGGTGCCGTTCTGTCTTCAGGGAATTCGTCCTTCCATTTGCACTTTATTTCAAACACACTACCTAATATGGCTTTAATTTGTTCGCGGCTGATTCCAGAATAGTCTTTAAACAACGAATCAATTTTTCCATCGGTTCTATTTTTAACGAAAGCTTCTGCGACATCCGCTAAACAACTGTTATCAGGATACAGTTTTTCGGTTTTATAATGCTCAGATAATATCTGATCTAACTTCTCATTCCTTGTTGCATCTTCACAACCAATGAAGTTAGTACAACGGATTGGCTGCTCAGGGCCTTTACCGAAAGGGTACTCTCTACTGAGTTTACCGAGTTGTTTATGAATTTCAGTTTTCAGCTCCTCAGTTAGGGATTCTTCGGTAATTCCCAGAAACTCTGCCTTTCTGGCATTATCTTTCATACTCGCCAAAAGCATACCGATAACCATAGAGAGGCTGGCAGGACACACTACCTTGCTTTTGTCACCCTCGGTCATCAGGATTCCGAGTGACACTTTGTCTATCATTTTTTTAACAATATCAGAAGCCTTTGAGGTAACATCGAAGGAAGCAGCTGGCAGATTTACTGTTTGCCGTGTTATTGAATTGATTGAAGGTCCTTGAATAGAGTCCATAGAATTCTCACATTTATTTGATATAGGTTGATTATAAAAATAATCTGACTGATTCCGGAAATTACAAAATGCTGTAAATTATCGGATATAGTATTTTCAGATACTTCCAGTATTAAATTGTTTGTTTTCTCGAAAATCACTAACCGTTTGGTTGTATACCATAACAGATTGCTCCCTGCAATAGAAAACTAACTGTCTGTCCAGCTTTATATTCTTTAACCGAAATGAAAGAGTGGCAATGTTATGACAGCTTTCCCTGCTGGTTTGCCAGCTGCCTCTCAAGGTTTTTGATGTGTTTGTATGCTTGCCAGTTTTCAGTGATGCTATATGAACAATTTTTGCAGATCGTTACACATCCGGCTTTTAAAAGACCATACATGGCACGTCTGGAGCCTTCTAAATATGACCTGCACAGCAGTCTTGAACAACGGGATGGAATTTCGCGCAATATCGACAAGTAGCGCTGCTATTACTCGTGCTTTCACCTTAAACAGCTCGAGGTGACTTGCTCGATCTCATATTTAGAAGGCGGAATTCGTATTATTCCCATTTGACATTTTTGAGCAATGCTTAATCAAGATAATTTAACCGCCAACTGCTTTGAACTCCCTTATCATAATGCTGGAAGATTTCCTGCAGATCATCAATTGTTGCTTTTGAATTCAGACAATTTTTATAAGGAGTATGGCCCTGCATCTTTTTTAACTTTTCAAACGATGCATTAAAGCGTTCTTCATGAATAAATATCGATTCCATCAGGGCGATATCATTTATGTAGTCATCGCTAGAAACAGTAATACTAATGTCATTTGAACCGTATTTTTTCTGCAATTTACTGAATATTGACTGTTCAATCAAACTCATTGGCATATTGTTTTCAGACATTTTTTTTAGCTTTTCATAAAAACTATGGACCATCGACTTAGGACCATAAAGTGACAAACCAATCAAATCAGAGCTGAATGGAGTTTTTTCTAATGAGTGAATTATTGTAAACGCAGGAGTAAAGAATTTTCCCGCCAAGTCGTTTACCTTGAATTTTGGTTTTCCTATCACCAGAATATTGGCAGCTCCTGTACCATTAAGATCATCAGTAATAACTGCATAGATCTGCATATGCCTAAAGAGCAATGTCCTGAAGCTGATATGTGACATAAGGTGAGGTGTACCAAAACAAAGGGGCGCTTCATCCGCAGGCCGGTAAAATGTTTTTGTCAGGTGGACTGAAGGCATACCAGGCAACGCACTGACACTCTGTACAGGGCCTGCTCCAGCTACCTCATCAGCCAATTTACAGGTTCTGTGAGTCAGTGTGCCAGCCAGGGCGACAGAATCGGTCGAACGATCATCCCGATAATAGGATATTTAGC
>NZ_JAHHPO010000499.1 GCF_024606365.1 Endozoicomonas sp. ONNA2 | reverse complement strand
CTTTTCTTTTCCTTTGTGCTCTTTGTGTGCTTTGTGGTTCAAAGCTTTTGCTTCTTGATCGTAAGTCAGACGTTGGCAGAGGCTTCCCTGGTATATGAACCGGCCACTTCGGTAAACCATTCATCAATGACAAGTTTGCGGTTTCGGCAGGCATTATTGAACTATTCTCGATGACGAGAGTCTAAAAATTGATAATAATCTCGTTTGAAAAACATCATGTTAGCCCATCCAGCAAAGTGATTCTCCAGTCATGAAGTTTACTCACAAGCGTCTTGGTTTTATCAATCATCGTGTAACAGTTTAAAGGATAATTTTTTCATGAATACTTGTTTGAATCCAAGCCGCACAGTCAATTCAAATACTGAATCAAAAGAGACTTCGAATCCAGAAAACCCCTTGAAGAAATTTAAAACCTTTAACAGGAAACTGAATACAAGAGCCGAAGAGGATACAATCCCATTCAAGCGAAAAGCATCAAACCCTGCTGTAAGCTGCCCCCCTATAAAAAAAGAAATCAAAGACTGGTCAGTCTCCAGTCTTACCCCTTATTTCTACTCAAAAACCACCCATCCTAAAACAACAATTCCATGGAGCGCTCACTTCGAGTGCATCTATCAATCCCTGTATCAACAAAAACACCTGGAGGTTGAGGCCCAGTTAAATGCCCTCTGTGATGTTCAGATTAAAAGCCTGTTCATTGTTACCCCCCCAATTGAATTTTGTAGAAAACGTCATATTACGGATTCACTTCTGGAATTGGCCGCCACTTCCGACAAGGCAGGCAGCATCTTTTTCCAGGTTTTATTTGACCGACTATCCCCGGAACAACTCCGGCATGCCCTTTTAGAATCTTTCGATAACAATGGAAAGTTATTACACCTGGTATGCTGTGTTATGGATGAGCCATTATTCAAGAAGCTGGAAGATAAACTAGACAGGCAAACCCTTTTAGAGATGGTCACCCAACCCTTAAGTGATCTTGCTCCTCCCCTTGCATTTGCCTGTCGCTACAACAAAAGCACCTATCTGTTTGATACCGTTATTGATGAAAAGAAGCAGTTGATAGAAAAACTCCTGAAGGGGGGACCCGGCATTGATCAAAGCTTACTACAGTTCATGTGCAATGATCTAAGATATCACCGTAGTGATATTCCGCTAACGCATCAAGAGTACCATGAGCGTATTAAACACCTGTTACACGCCCTTAATAAGCAGGACCGCCTTGACGCTGTCCTTTTTAAGGGAAAATCCAATGAGTCTGCTTTGCTATGGGCTTGCGCAGGTAAAAAATGCTCAAGTGATGATTTGGTATTCACATTGACTGAAACATTTAACGATAATCAGAAAGTTGATCTTCTTACAGCGCAAGCAAAAACAGGTAATTCACTGGTACAAAAGTGCATTGAACTTAAGAAGGTTGATAAAGTTGCCACTCTCTGCGAGACATTGCACAATCCATTACTGAGGTTTAAGGTGCTGTCGATTTGCACATTGGCAGGCCATTCCTTCTTTCAACAGTGGCTTCTTGACCATTGTGAAAAAGATATTGATCACATGCTGCGTGATATAGACAAAAAACACCGGGATCTGCTAATCGCTGGTGAACGACATATCTGGAATCAGACAACCGACTGTACCGATGATATACTCCAGCAAGAGCAAATTCCGATTGTAGATGCCATGAACAGGGGAAACATGTCCCTGGCTCAATTGCTCTGGAATCTTATTGCGGATCCAGAATTACAAATTAAACTGCTGCTTTACAAAACCAAACACCAGACCACCCTGTTGCAATATATGCTTGATGATGGGGAACAGTGGCAATTTTTCAAAAACAAATTTAAGAAAAGCCATAACCTGATCCTGCATAATTCATTCGCTGCTGAACTGCATGCCCATGCCCTGGCAGCTGAACGTTTTGACGATGCAGACTATTACTTCAGTCAAATAGATTCAAAATTAAAGTACGATCTGTCTAACGAAAATTACCGACTTCATTTATTGAATGTCTGTACAGAAAGAGAGACGATCAGTGAAAGCTTTTTCAACGGACTAACCCCATATCAATGTACAGAATCTGTTGTCTATGTACTTGGACATGGTCTTTATGATAAAAAAAACCTGATGGCAAACTTTCTTCAGTTGATTACATTGCAGGAGAATGCAGGCCATAAAGATACTTTTATCAAATGGGCTACAAGCCCGCGGCAAGGCAAACAATGCCCACTGACCACAGCTTTGAGTCTATCTGTCAAAACTTATCGCAAATTAAATGATCCTGAACACGAACGTAATTGGGAATTTCTTAAAAGGGAAGCCCGCTGCAACATGCAGATAATCAAGGCAATGGCTAGCATGATGAGTGAAGAGCAAAAAAAGGCATTCTTCTTCTCTTTAAAGGATGAGAGTTATGAAACTCTGAGCCTGCTTGGTTATAAAGATATCCTTGAAACCATCGTTGATATCCTGGGTGATTCGGGCAGTGTCTTTCTCAAACAAATAAATCCTGCGACTGGTGGAAATTTTTTTCATATTCTGTTTGCAAGTCGCTTTATTGACTATAACTTTAAAAATAGAGAACTCAACGATCTCACTAATACAGTTGACTGGTTGTTTGAAAACCCTGAGTTAACTTCGTTTTTGCAAGATCGTTTAGAAAACGATGGCTCAACTCCCTTACACGTTCTGTTGGCAACCGCCAAACAATCAAAAATAACTAAACCTTATATTTCACCAATGTTACAAAATCACATTCTGAAAAAGGCAGGTCAATTCAATGCAGATAGACCTCAGCTGGTTGAGTTACTCAAACTGAAAGACAAAAACGGCTGTACACCTCTGCACAAATTCTTTTCCTGTAAAGTGACCAATAAAAAAATCGGTGATCTGTTAATTCAAGAACTTGGTCGTGAAACATTTTTTGAGCTAATGCATATCAAAGACGAACAAGGCAATACGGTTATGGATCATTGTTCAAAACTCCATAAGAATTTGCACCAGCAATACAAGGATTTGTTTCAGACACTCCCCGCTGAGGTTAAAGCTCAGGAGCCCGGTTAAATAGAATTCCAGATGCATAAGCGTTGAACCACAAAGCACACGAAGAGCACAAAGGAAAAGATTTTTTCTTTTCTCCGTGGCAAGGTTTTCCCTTTACCGGGCAACATTGGAGAAGTTATTTCAGGACAGCCTCCTGGCGAAGGATATAAACCTCCATTGTCTTTAAATCGTCAAGAAATACCGGCCACTCAACCTGAATTAGCGGGATAACGATGTTTTACGGATCTTTTTTTACGGAACTTTTCCCGGATTTTCCAGTCAAGTTTATCACCCTTGACTGAAACATATTGAAACCATGAATCACGTCAGCAACATAGCTCCGTCATTCACCTGCCCTATCTGCCTTGATGGGATTACCACAGGGCAATTTGGCGAACGCACATTGGTCAGGACTGCCTGCCAACCGAAATCCCATGTTTTCCACCTGGAATGCATTACCACATGGTTTGACGGTGAACAACAACTGAATAAAAGACTCGATGAGCGGGAATGCGGTCACTGCAAACAACCGGCACTCCCGCTGGCAAGTCTGAACGAGAACCAAAGCCTGGAAAACGAATCTCCCTATTGTGAATCCCTGGTGCTTCAAGCCTGTCGCACCGGAGACCTGAAGACCCTGGGCAGGCTGCTGGCCGATGATGCCAGCCTGGCAATCCGCACTTGCCGCTCGGCACTCACCGGCCAGCCTGTATACCCGTTAACCATCGCCATTGAATCCGGCCAAATAGACTGCGCCCGCGTGCTGATCGACCACAAGGCCGATGTTAATGCCGCCGACCAACAGGGCCAGACGCCCCTGCACATCGCGGTTGAGAACGGCCACGTCCATTGCCTGAATCAGCTGGTTAGCCATGGGGCGAATGTCAATGCCACCAATAACCTGGGCGAGACGCCCCTGCACATGACCGTCAAAATCAGCAGAATCCAGGCCTATCAAAGGTTTGTTCTGGACAGGCACTTCGAAGAAAGCTCCAATGAAGCCCGTATATTCACGCGTTTTACCTGCAAGAAAGAAAACGACACCGGATGCCTGAAAGCGCTGCTTGCCAACAGCGAAGTGAATATTAATGCCATCGATGACGAAGGCATCACACCCCTGATGATCGCCGTATTATGGGGGGAATCCGGGCATTTGCAATGTCTGCTGGAGGCAGGAGCAAATATCATTGTCACCGATCAGCTAGACTGGGATGCCCTGCACTTATTAGCCTGTAATGACAGTGCGCAGTGCCTCAAGATATTTCTGGCCACACCCGGTATCCAGGTCAATATGAAGAATGAACTGGGCTGGACCGCCCTCCACGTCGCTGCCAAATTCGCTAGTACAGAGTCACTCAAAGTGTTACTGGCCACTCCCGGCATCCGGGTCAATGAGAAGGTTGATGGCATGACAGCTCTGCACATAGCGGCATTGTTCGACAACCCGGAATGTATCGCGGTGTTGCTGGCCACTGCGGGCATCGAGATTCATGAGCGGAATAACGAAGGCAAGACGGCCCTGTGTCTGGCTGTCATCCATAACCACAGCGAGTGCATAAAACTCCTGATTGCCAACGGGGCCAAATGGACGTCTTCCGGGAGGCTGTCCGGGAATAGTGCCCGACTGGGCGTCCCCGTTGCGAGGACGGCAGAAAATTGAGGATAAAAATTCGGTTTTGTGAGGCGAATAGCGGGGCTATTTGCCGAACAAAAGCGGATTTCTAGACCAATGGCCAAGAGTGAAAGCCCTGCCATACGTAGGCTTTAAGGCTCCCTACGATTGGAACCACAAAGCACACAAATGCCCATGGCGCGTGAAAATATTTTGCGCCACCCT
>NZ_JAHHPO010000498.1 GCF_024606365.1 Endozoicomonas sp. ONNA2 | reverse complement strand
TGCACCAGTTTGTTGAAACTTTGCCTTGGCAAACTGGGCATAAGACACAGTAACCATTGGCCTTTGCCTGCGGTCATTAAAGAAGCCCGGTCTTGTTGGTCCCGAAAGTCAATCAGTGTGAAGCCTGTGGTGCTCGAGATTTTGGATAACGCACGCTTGCCATCTTCATCACTGAAAGCACTGACTGTGGTGGTCACCACCACCGGGAGAGCATCGGATACCTGCTTCTGACTTATTTTAATGGCACGAAGCCAATGGGTTAATATCGTTGTTTTATCATGGCGCAGATCATGATGATGCAGACCATAAACTACAGCGGTTTGTATTTCCCCTTCAGCGGATAAATCACACAGTTGGTTAATTGCAGCGATGAACGTTGCTGAATGACTATTGACGGATTCGGCCGATATTGCAGTTTCCGGAAATTGCAGGTCATCACTGGGGATAATGGAGTTTGCCGGTAAATGCAAAGGGATGATATTGCAATCAGGCATAGAACTGTTGTCGTTAACGGAAGTGGTGATATCGGTGAAAATGGAGATGAAAAAGTTGTAAGGCAGTAACCATAGGGGAGGGCTGTTGTTTTGATTATTCCCTTTATCCGATGTGTCGAGATACATCGATTCATATTTAGAGCGAAAACGATAGGGTTTTAGATTAATACAAGACTCCTGTACATGTCCTAATTGCTGGTATACGATGGCGGCTCCGAAAAACGAGAGAGTAACGGCAGCTTTGATTTTATTCTCCCACCGCAGGTGACAGCTGGAAATGATAACCCTGGTATTTTTTATATAAATTTCCTGAGTGCCCGGTCTGATTTTTATTCCCGGTATTAAGTAAGCCAGCTTGGATAACGCTATACGCTGTTTCTTAAAGTATCTTACCTGTTCTTCATGACTGAATTGTCGTCGTGTAATGAAATCACTGTCATCCGGGGGTAACAGCTGTGCATGGATTGTTTTGGTGCCCAGGGCAACCAGGGTTTTAATCAGTCCCACCGATGCCGTGGCATCACCCATAGCCCAGAATTGCCCTGTTTGATCTGCATCTTCATACGCGGTGCAACGTACATAAACGCCTATTTCCTGCAATCCGCTGAGCAAGGCTTTTACCTGTGACAGACAGTCGGTAAACGACGGGCTCCCGAAAAAGTAATTCTCTGGCTGGTCAGGTAATGAATGCAGGTGCATCCGTGCGGCTTGCTTTTGTGCCACGGTATTTTTAGTGACAATTTGATTCCTTTCCCGCTGAAGGGCTTGTTGGAATAATTTTTTATCGAAATGCTTCACCGGGCAAAAAGGTACCTTCACTTTTTCCCGGGCATCCCTGATCAGTTTTGCACAGGTAGTATTTTCTTCACTCAGGAATTCAGAGGCATATTCCATTTTTGTCAGTCGATTGATGAATAAGGGTTGCTCAAGAAGGTATTGAAGAATTTCATCATGGCCAGTGTTTATAGCTACCTGGATTAAAGGAATTAAGGCTTTTAAGTAAGGATTCTTGGTGGTGAAAGAATCTGGACACTTTTCGACGAGTAATTTTAAACAATCCAACTGGCCAAACGTCACAGCACAATGAAAGCAAGAGGGGTTTAAAAAAACGCCAGTGGTTTTTTTACCACTGAGAATAGCTGCCACGCACTGCGTATGCCCATTTTTTATCGCTAGAAAAATAGGTGAAACAGGCCAGGACAACATATGCCTGCCAGCTTTATAATCAAGCATGGCCATTAAACCGGCTGTATTTCCGTATAGGGCTGCCAGCTGAACCGGTGTCATTCCTGATTTGTCTATTGCCAGCAATCCATTTTCCAGTAATGAAGGATTCGGGTAGTTATCAAGTAAAAATTTCAAACATTTGTTTTGTTTTTCTCTGGCTGCGATATGCAAGGGCCGTTCACCTTTATCATTCGTTGCCAGCAACAGGTGCTGGGCACTATGAACCAACAATCGGCATAATTCTTCATGGCCATGTAATACCGCCAGATGCAGGGCGGTATTACCATCGGCATCTTCGATGGCTAAAGAAAGGGGGTAATTGGTAATGTATTCTTTTACTTTTTCTGTATCCTTTTGTTTTATATGGTTTATCAGGGCCTGCGTGGAAAAATGATCGAGATTGTTCCTCTGATGCCATAAAGCACTGTGCGAACAGACCTGCAGTTTCATCTCATTCATCTTTATTTGCTGCATCAGCCGTTTATTGAATGATTCCGACATTGCTGGTTTGCCGGATGGGTAACCAAGAAGGGAGTGGGCCTCGTTCAGTTTTACCGTTCTTGTGGCAGACGACACAGTGCCTGGTGCAGGCCGAAACGTCATGCGTTGGCCAAGGGGTTTCCCTGAGGCTGCGTCTGTCGTTTGCTTTTCCTTTTCAGGTGTGACTGGAGTGGTTTTATCAGTGCCTCCCGGATGGGGAGGGTTGGTTGATAACGGTGCTGTTATTCCTGTTGGTCGCATTGCTTAATCCTTGTGAAAATTTTGCTGTAGACAATTGACAGGTCAAAAAGTTCTTATTCAGGTAGCTGCCGTTTGGCTTGTTGTTTTGTTCTATGGGGTGGCCAGGAGGCTATCCGAGAATAGCGCCCGACTGGGCGTCCCCGTAGCGAGGATGGCAGAAAATTGAG
>NZ_JAHHPO010000497.1 GCF_024606365.1 Endozoicomonas sp. ONNA2 | reverse complement strand
AGGCGCAACGTAGGGAGCATAGCCTTAGCTATGTGACCGGAGTTGCAACGCAGCACGACTGCATGGATGCAGGAGCCAGAGCAACGCAGGAGCAGTTGCCGAGAGTGACTGGCCACTTAGTCAGAAAATATGATTTCA
Source organism: Endozoicomonas sp. ONNA2 (assembly GCF_024606365.1). Lineage (GTDB taxonomy): Bacteria > Pseudomonadota > Gammaproteobacteria > Pseudomonadales > Endozoicomonadaceae > Endozoicomonas. The sequence goes on along the minus strand of NZ_JAHHPO010000497.1, from coordinate 6,309 downwards.
TTTGGTTAACTACTTAAGTATTGAGAACCAGGGGTTGGGTATCAATTACTTCAGTATTGGTAACCGGGACCGGTGCTGCCTGATCTTTGGCGTAAGAACGTTGGACAGCGCCTCGCCATTAAGATGGCCATCTTTGGAAAATACAGTGTGATAGCTGCTCCCGGTTCGCGTAAAGATATCCCGCTCCTCCACTGCCATGCCTGCGGCCATTGCCATTCCACGTTGATGCAGTAAAGGCTCAAACCCTACAACAAGCGTCTACACCCTAATACTGAATCCTTTGACGTAGACATATTTTTGCCGGAAAAATTCCCGGGTCAGGCACACAGTTACGGTATCCAATTGGTCAATTGTACGCGTAGAGAACTTTTACGAGTTTTGCGACAATTTATGAAATACCCGGACTAATTCATAGCAGGCCATGGACGATACAAGTAAAGCCAGAAACAACATCCAGGGAACGAACCATGATCATCAAAACTGCCACCACCATAACTCTCATTGCCGGATTAGCCATCAGTGCCGCATCAGCCATCGCTAATGAGAGCAGAGTCACTGGCGGTGATAATGCCTACTACATTGCCGACCATTCAGGCCCGACCTTCAGTTCTGCCGACTTTGTCTGGCCTGAAAGCAGTTTCAAGGGGGGTGACGGTTATGATGGACCAGAGGATAAAAGCAGGGATTTTGAAGTATATGTGATCCATGATGAAAAAAAGGGCGGTGATAACCAGTAGTTGATCCAGGCCATACAAAGCCCTCTGACGAGGGCTTTTTTATGGCACGATGACCAGGCACCCATCTTCCAGACGCCATGCCCGATCCATCTGCCGGGCAAATGCCATATCATGGGTCACCACAACAAAACTGGTGGTCAGCTGTTCACTGAGGGATTTCATCAACTCATGAATCTTGCTGGCGGTATGGGGATCCAGATTTCCCGTTGGCTCATCCATCAGCACCAGGTCTGGCCTGGCTACCAATGCCCGGGCAATAGCCACTCTCTGTCGTTCACCACCGGAAAGTTCCGCCGGCTTGTGGCTGGCTCTATTCGACAGACCCACCATACCCAGCATTTTTTCAGCTCCCATGCTTGCCTGCCCCACGGATATTTCCTTGCGCAGCAGTAATGGCATGGCAACATTTTCCAGGGCAGTGAATTCTGGCAGCAAATGATGAAACTGATAAACAAAACCCAAGTGACGGTTACGTAATTCTCCCTGTTGCTGTTCTGATACCTTCATCAACTGATGGCCACAGAGTATTACCTCACCGCTGGAAGGATGATCCAACCCGGCTAACAGCTGCAGCAGCGTTGTTTTTCCTGAACCTGAAGTACCGACAATTGCTACCCTTTCAGCCGGTGAAACCAAAAGGTCTATGCCGCTGAGAACTTCAAGTTTTTCAGGCCCTTCAGCAAATACTTTGGTTAGCCTGCGGCACTCCAGAACTGCACGGTTTTCGGGATTATTCATAACGAAGCGCCTCCGCAGGCTGGGTCCTGGAGGCTCGCCATGCCGGATACAGGGTTGCCAGAAAGCTCATCAACAAGCCAGACACACTGATCAGGGCTACATCCTGCCACATTAACTCCGATGGCAGGTAGCTGATAAAGTAAACATCAGGGCTCAGAAAATGAATGCCCAATAATTTTTCCAGGGCACCCACGATTTCGGAAACATTCACCGCACCAGCAATCCCCAGGGCAACTCCCAGCAAGGTTCCGATAACACCAATCAACGATCCCTGAACCATAAAAACCCCCATGATCATTTTGGGAGTCGCACCAAATGTTCTGAGGATGGCGATATCGCCCTGTTTATCGGTAACCACCATGATCAGCGTGGAGACGATATTAAAGGCAGCAACGGCCACAATGAGGGTAAGAAGCAGGCCGACCATGGTCTTTTCCATCTGAATCGCCTGAAACAGACGACCATGGGTACGGGTCCAGTCCTGCACGTAATAGCGCCCGGGTAAGGTAATCGCCACATCCCAGGCCAGTTTCGGGGCGGCAAAAAGATCAGCCATTTTCAGCCGAATGCCCGTCACCCCTTCAGGTATCCGCAGAAAACGGGCCAGATCTTCCCGATGGGCGTAGGCCAGATTGCCATCCACATCGGCACCTACCGAGAAAGTACCAACAACGGTGAACCGTTTAAGGCGAGGCAAAACACCAGCCAGATTGACACTGGCTTCAGGCAGAACCATCGTCACTTTATCGCCAACAGCCACTCCCAGATAATTGGCCAGAATCTCACCCAGCAAAATCCCAAACGCTCCGGGCTGGAGTTCGTCCAATACGCCCTGCTTCATATGATCGGCAATAATCGAGACTTTTCTTTCATAGCCAGGATCAATACCGTAAACCAGTGCCCCACGCACCAGATCACCATTGGTCAGCATACCCTGGGCATCGACAAACGGCGCAGCCGCTTCGATGCCTTCTTTGTCCGCAATAATATTGACCAGTGCCTGCCAGTCTTCAATGCCTCCACCAGCAGCGGTAATCGTGGCATGGGGAACCATACCCAGCACTCGCTGCTTGAGTTCCCGATCAAAGCCGTTCATCACTGACAGCACAATAATCAGCACCGAAACACCCAGCGTCAGCCCCACCATGGATGTTCCGGAGATAAAGGAGATAAAATGATTCCTGCGCTTTGCGCGGGTATAGCGCAAACCGATAAAAAAAGGTAATGGTCTAAACATTTATTCTGCTATTCTGCCCGTTCTGCCCGCATCCCTTGTGCCATCGGCATGCCAGGGGTGGACTTTTGTAGCTCATTTAACAAGATCATTTAACAAGAGTCAGTCAGTACCTGGAGGCTGCCCGGGAATAGCGCCCGTCGCGAGGATTGCGATAAATTTTTAGACCAATTTATCACAACCGCTGCAGGGCAGTTTATTCTCGGACAGCCTCCCGGGCTGGCATTATGCCATAATGCAGAGCCATTCCCGCCGATTTTTCCCGCTTTTTGCTACTATTCCTTGCCTCCTGCTATACGACACGGGAAATATTAGCTTTTCTGTCTTGCATGGGCAATGACGTTAAGTAGCCGGGAGGCTGTCCGAGAATAGCGCCCGACTGGGCGTCCCCGTAGCGAGGATGGCAGAAAATTGAGGATAAAAAGTTCGTTGAAAAGAGTTATTGGATGAGAACCAAACAATTTCCCGGGCAGATCCGGATGAATGGTTTCCGGCGTTTAATCGGTAATCTTGAAATATTTTTTCCAATACTCATTGAAAATAGGCTTATGATAAAGATTGATCAGGATAAGACGGTTATTCTTGAAAGCATTCATATTGCTCCGGTTAGAACTCTAAAGACAGTAAGGAACTTTTTGTGATTTGACTTGCCAAAACAATAGGCGAAAAATTCTGGCTCTCTACACAAATTAGGACTTGAGAACTGGAAAATAGCCATGAACCGGTTCGTAATTATGATTTTTGACCGATTCAGCGCTCAGCAGTTTGGGTGGCGTTGACACAGAATTATTTAAAGGTTCTGTTTTATATCGCTATTAAGTTGTTACTAACTCAAAAGGTATTTCACATGCACCCATTAAATCCCGATACTGGTCATTTAACAACCCCCGATCCCTTTCCATCGTCTTCTGCTGGCAATCACGTAAACAGCGATGCTGTCCATAGATACCTGGAAACTTCAAATAATCCTGCAATTGAGCAGCAGTCACTTTTTCAGAGACATACCAGACCCTTCCAGATGGATTCATACCACCAGTTTGCTCAGGAAGATTATGAGCCAATGGGGCCTGAATTCGGTTTAAACGGTACACCCCCTCCTCCACGACCAAACAGCTTCAGCGACATGCCCTTGCAGCGGCCAACCAGCTTCAACGACATGCCGCCTCCGGTACCACCCAGGGTACCGAGCAGGAGACAGAACAGCTTGAAAAGGCCGCCAATATCAACCCCGGTCAAAAGTCGCCCATCAACCCCTACCGGTCGTCCATCAACCCCTTCCGGTAGCTTGCATCAAACAAGCATTCATCCCAATTATAATGGGTCAATACAACCGCATAATTTTCATAACGGCCTTCATAATGGCTTTAATCCACCTGAGGAAACCCAGTTTGCCGGTCATCCACGTACTCATTCAAGTTCATTTCAAGAGAAAATGCTGGAAATTCATCAAAATGTGCTTGAACTGATGAAACAGAGAAACGATGTTAATCAATTCCTCCAGGCATTGCGGATTGATCGTAAAACATTCGCCACGAATCAACAGCTACTGAATCATCTGATCTCAACCTATCCGGCTCTTGCGCCCGTATTAGAGGAGCTTAGTCCCGGTAACATTATGATTACAGGGCCGCAAAGTTCGGGCAAAACCTCGTTTTTTGCTACAATATCCGGCCTAAAAACGGCCATAAAGTGTGATACGGCCAGTACCAAGCAACCCATTGTTTATACCTTCGTAAGTAGCGATCACTTTCATGCAACCATACAGGATGGTGATGATCCAGAAACCAGGACGTCATACAAATCAACTGAGAGCCTGAACATAGCGCTGAGTAGAAGCCAGGAAAAAATCCCTGAAACACTGCGCCTGAAACCACTTCTCGTCAGGATTGAAGGCCGTCAGTTCATTGATATGACAGTCGTTGACTTTCCCGGAGACGTTCCGGGTAACGAAAAAGATGAAGCTCTGCGTCAAGAGCTCTATAAACGTTTTGATAATGAGAACAACATTTTGATACGGGTGGGAAAAGGTGACGGAGACCCTAACAATGATTACAGATTGCAACTATTACTAAAAAACCTTAAGCAAAAATTCAAATTCGTAGTACTTACCCACATTGGGCCGGCAGTGACTAAACAAAGGCAAATTGCCCAGTACGAAGGTGCAAAACCAATGTTTTCCACAGGCTTTCTTAACCCCCAGATGCCAATGTTTGGTGTCGAATGCAGCATCAAGAATGTCGAAGCTATTTGCGATGTAGAAGGTAATGAGAGAGAGGCAGTGTGGGAACGCCTGGATACTGAATTAAGAAAGACAATTGACTATGAATTAACAGAAACCAGAAAGGAAACAGGTATTCAAAAATTAAAGTTCATACCAGGTTGCTTTGGCACTCGCACGCTGCAAGCACTGTTGGAGTACATACAATTTCACATACAACAGGAAACCCTGAATCATCTGGCTTCTGAAATGCTGCCCAATGCTATTTACAGTGAGTTAATCATTAGTGATCGGGCCATCAAGGATGCAAAATCCATTGAGTTAGCGTACTTGAACCTATTCAAGAAACATTTCTCGCATTCTGCTCTGGACAATGCATTTAAAAAAGGATACGACATAATGGAAGATAAATTTGAACTCACTGTAAAGTCTTCTGTATTTGGTCCTGCCTTATTGTTACCCTCGCTGTTGGATAGATGTACTGACAAAGAAAATCTAAGCTTGCTCAGAGCCATGGAAAAAATGCATGAAGGACAGGACGACAAGGAACTCAACGATCAATGTAACCAACAGTTGATCGATACTGTAGCTGAATCGTTGGGGAAATTAATTAACATTCTCAATTATGTTATTCCCCAACATTCTGTAACTCCCACCAAGTTTGTGCCAGAGGGTGAAAGTGATATCGCAGTGGATGTTCCTTCCGTTGTTCAAGTCATCGAAAGAGAAAAGCATGCAGAAGTAGTTGGCATAGCGCATGATCATATCATTGAATTTTTCAATGCATATTTCTCAAGGCTCTATTATGACAAAGAATTGTTAGCTGATCTTGAGCGGGCAGGTTTTTCAAGGGAAGAATCTTACCAGGTTTTCAGGAAAATCCAAACTGGGTTTTCAAGGTTTACCAAAGAAGAATTTGTAGTACTCAAAGCAAAATTGCCCCGGATTAACGGAGGTGTATACGCGGCCGAGTATACAAAACTGGAAAAAAAATATCGAAATCTATTTGCCGCGCTGGGTATAAGACAGAATTCCGATAAGAACAAACCCAACCTTACCAAGTCCTCCTGGAAAAATCTTCGTCCGCACGACAAAAGGCAGTTGAGGAAATGGGCTTTGATCCTTGCTGGTGGTGCCTTGGCGATTACTACAACGGCCGCAATTACTGCTATCACGGGGCCTGTTGCACCAATAGTGGCAACAGCAGCTATTGGTGGCGGCGCCGCTGCTCATAAAGCACATAAGAAGCATTCTGCCAAGAAAGCTTTAAAAGAAGCAGCCATAGAAGGTGGTAATGCTGCCGGAAAAGCAGCGCTGTCCGCCGCAACTTCGGGTGCCAAAGGGGCATTGCTCGCCGGTACTGCTTCGGGTGCCGCAGGGTT
>NZ_JAHHPO010000496.1 GCF_024606365.1 Endozoicomonas sp. ONNA2 | reverse complement strand
TTTTTTTACCTTGCGAAAGCCAAAAAAACTGGTGTTGTCCTCGTCACTGTCCTCATTCAGAAACGCTTCGCGCTTGGCGCAGCGGATGGTTGGCGGGGCTTCGGGCGTGTCGGGTGGAAAACAGACAAAGCTGAAGTTGCTGCCGTGAACTTTTTCGGTGACTACCCAGATATTGGTCGCCGATGAGAGTTGCTTTGAGCCAAGTATTGCACTGGCATTTTTGGGCTTGTATTTAAGTCTGGCAAAAGCGGGATGCCCATGAGTAAGCCAGTGGTTGGTAGTTTCGGATATTTTGCCATACTGGTGGTGCCCGGGTTCTGACCGGGTATCCGCCCCTGCCATTGACATGATGGCTCGCTCTGTCAGCAACGTGTTCGCCTGTCCGATGGCTGTTGGTTCCCGGGCTGATGGTTCATTAATGTTCTGGTAACGTTCGTCCGGTGCGGATTTGCCGCGGTGAGCAAATTCCGATCTTACTGGCAGAGTCGTGTTGGTGGTCGCTGATACGCTGTTCATAGTGAAGGCCTTTGCGGTGGGCTTGGGGTTTGCTTTTTGTCAGGGACAAACCTTCATGCGGTATTTTGGATTCCCGGGCTGCGGTCTCTCGCAGTTGCGGTTTTAGCTTCTTTGCCATTGGTGTTACTCCTTAATTATGAAGAAATTAACAGCAAATAATTACCGGCAGGACAAATATTATATTCCCGTGGTAAAAGCAGTGACTGAGATATTGGCAAAGCAAATGTACATAACGCCGATCGGTGTCTTTGTTACCCTTGGCCTGCTTTCAAATGATCATGTTGTCAGGTGGAAAAAAGGCTCAATTCCCTACCTGGAGCGGGTAATAATGTGCAGCTTAAGCAAGGCCAGCCGTATTTTGAGGCTTATCCGCTTTCATTGCCATGACCTGAATATGATACCGTCAATCACTGTTTACAAAGCAAAAAAAGCGAAAAAGGGGGTTCTGCGTTTTAGCAAAACAGGAGAACGCAATCTCGAAGAAGCGTACGCCAGACACTTTGTATCCCCCCTCTTAAAAAAGCATAGAGTCCAACAGGACAAATTTTGAAGGCATCTGCTTACGCGGCTCCCGTCGTTGCATTCAGCCCGCTCGCCGGGGGCAACACAGAAGCGGGTAATGAGGTTCGTGCAATCCAGGAGGTGGGCATTGCCTTGTCAGAACCGAAAAAGCATGCAGATAAAATCGCCCCTAATGGAATGGCCCTGCCACAACTGTCACCACCACAGTAAATATTGTCTCTCACTGTTTTTTCATAGTTCTCAGCCTGTAACAGAAGATGGGTAATTACGATAAACGAGGCGTCAAGACTGCAGTGCATTCCCACCTCTCGGGCAACCTCTGTTGGCCTTTGCTTGAGCATTGATTCAGCGGTTTTGATTGCCCCGGCGATCTCATCGCTGACTACTTTTGCCTGTTCCACACACTGCTCAGGTGAAAGGCCCTCATGTGCATTTTTTATCATGATGGCAACGGCTCTGCCGTAGCTGACGGCTGTATCGTTATTGTTGGTGACACGTACCGCTGATTCTACCTTGTCCAGCAAATCCTGGTCCTGGCCGTGGACAGCAATCAGGGATGGTAACTTTGACAGTGCCGGATTTTGTGTATCGTCAGCACCACAGGCAGCAATAGGTTCGTCATCAGGTTCATCATTACTCTTTCTTTGATAAAGATTGAGCAGGGTCTGCCTGGTTGGATGATCCGTATAACCTTGCCACTGTCCACCAAAATCAAACCATTTTTGAAAAGATTCTATGTAACCCTGCTGCGAATAATGGCCGTTGGCTATGATGGCATCCTGCATCGACAGCAACTGTGCGCCGTAATGAGAAAACTCACCGGCCTGCTTTCCTTCATGGGCAAAGTATCCCTTGTCCTGGTATTCTGCCCGGACAGGGGTATGAAATTCTGGATTTTCACCGCCGTACTGTGCAATCCGGGCTTGATCGTACAACCAGTGAAATCCCATGGCCGCAGCGTCAGCGACTAATGCGCCAATAACTGATTCATATGCTCTGTGTCGTTTATTCATTGCCATACCTCTCTGTGTTTTTTTCAATTAGTTCATCATGTCGGTTTGG
>NZ_JAHHPO010000495.1 GCF_024606365.1 Endozoicomonas sp. ONNA2 | reverse complement strand
CCAAAGAACGACTGAGAAAACTATCCGATCAATATTATGGCTCTGCCGCTGACGCTTTTAGAAAGCTGATTGCAAACATGCACATACCAGCTGTTCCGGACAATGATATCGATGATTCTTTATTACGGCTTGCGTATCTTCGATGCTTGAGTAATACATACTTGGCTCTGTCTGGAAGTAAAGCTGTTGAAACTTGCTTGGCCACGCTGAAAGGGCATACCGAATTGGTCAAATCAATCACGAGATTGCCCGATGGACGGCTGGCTTCGTGTTCTTTTGACAATACTATAAATGTGTGGGACCTGACCCTGCCCGTGGAGGAGCAATGCGTGGCCACGATCAGTGGGCACAACGAACCGGTGCACTCAGTGGCTTCATTGGCCGACGGGCGATTGGTTTCGGGCTCTGATGACTTTACTGTAAAGGTGTGGGATCTGAGCAGGGCAGACGACCAAAAATGCGTAGAGACGCTGATAGGGCATTTCTTCTGGGTGAACTCAGTGACGTCATTGGCCGATGGTCGGTTGGTTTCGGGCTCATATGACGAGACTATAAGGGTGTGGGATCTTGGCAAGCCAGACGGGCAGAAATGTGTAGCAACGTTGAGAGGGCATACCAATAGGGTGCACTTTGTTAGACCATTGTCAGATGAGTGTCTGGCTTCGGGCTCTGCTGACCAGACCATAAAGGTGTGGGATCTGCGCAAGCCCGATGGTCAGCAATGCGTCGCGACGTTGAATGGACATAGCGACTACGTGTCCTCACTCGCAGTATTTCCGGATGGGCGGCTGGTTTCGGGTTCTTTTGACAAAACCGTCAAGGTATGGGATCTGGGCAAGCCTCGTGGACAAGAATGCGTGGCGACGCTGAAAGGTCATACCGGTGAGGTATTCTCAGTCATAACATTGGCCGATGGGCGGCTGGTTTCCGGCTCTGATGACAAAACCATAAAGGTGTGGGATCTGAGCAAGCCCGACGGGCAGCAATGCGTGGCGACGCTGAATGGTCATGTCGGCGGGGTGAAATCTCTCACGGAATTAGCCAATGGGTGGCTGGCGTCCGGCTCTAATGACAAAACCATAAAGTTATGGGAACTGAGAAGGCTCCAGGAGGCTGTCCGAGAATAGCGCCCGACTGGGCGTCCCCGAAGCGAGGCTGGCAGAAAATTGAGGATAAAAAGACGGAAATTTTTAGACCAATTTGCTGTCGCCGCACGACTGCATGGATGCAGGAGCCAGAGCAACGCAGGAGCAGTTGCCG
>NZ_JAHHPO010000494.1 GCF_024606365.1 Endozoicomonas sp. ONNA2 | reverse complement strand
CATCCTCGCTACGGGGACGCCCAGTCGGGCGCTATTCTCGGACAGCCTCCCGGGTGCAGAGCGGTTTTACCTTCAGCGTTGGTGGCATTAACGAAACCATAATTTCCAGGCAATTGCTAAAGCCTCTTGCTGCGACAATATGCAGCGCGTTATCTCCGTTTGTTGTGGTGGCAGTCGCATCCGCCCCGTATTCAGCCAAGGCTTGTATACACTCGCTGCGGTTTTCCCGGGCAGCAACGTGGAGCAGCAGGACCGGTTCGCCGGTAGCGGCTGCGCGAAAATGCTCACGGACGATCTTCGGATGTAGGTGTCGCAATGCCTCGGCATTTGAGCTTCGACAAACATGCAAAGGCTGCGATTCACAGTACCGCGAGGACTCATTGAATGATGCTCCGGCCTCACGGGCCAGCGGTACGGCATCACACGCCCGGCAGTTTCGTTCAATGACGCTCTTCCCTTCCAGCGTCAATGCAGTCCTCATGGTAATGGTGCCCGCAATGAGTTATGAGCACTTCCCTGTTATTGGACAAATCTCTTTGACAGACCGGGCAAGAAAACTGCAAAAACCTGGAAAGGGAAGCACCGATTTGAGCAATGGCACTGTTGATTATGAGCCCCTGTCTGAACTGATCACTTTTTCTTGACCCCCGCATTAAGCAGCAATCGCACGCTGCCCAATTGTTGGTTTCTGGCAGCGGCAGACAGGGGTGTCGCACCATCCGGGAAACAGGAAATGTTGGTGTTTGCTCCGGCTTTGAGCAAGGCTTTGAGACACTTTTCGTGACCCTCCCGGGCCGCGATGTAGAGGGGAGTTATACCCACCCCATCAGCGACATCAGGGTCAGCGCCATTTTGAATCAGGGCTTTGGTAATGTTCTTGTTGCCATTGATTACGGCAAGATGCAGAGGCGTTGTGCCGTCCCAGCAGGGAGCCGGATTGGCTGTTGCCTCGGCCCTGAGCAATGCCTGCACAATCACCTCACAGTTTTCTTTAACGGCGAGATAAAGGGGCGTGGTACCATCATCACAGGCGACATCCACTTTCGCCCCTTTTTCGATTAATATTTGAGCGCATTTCACGCTCCCTTCGCGGATGGCGATGAACAGTGGTGTCTCACCGTCATCATCGGTGGCATTGCAATCAGCCCCGGCATTGATCAGCGTTAGTGCCACCGGCACATTATCACCCCGCAACACGGATATATGCAGGGCTGTCAAACCACCCATAAAGGTTAAATGTATATTTGCCCCGGCGTTGATCAGCGTCTTCACAGCTCTGGGGTTACCTTGCATGGCAGCACAGATAAGAGGAGTGGCACCGGTCTTTCGAGGGGTGTCAGGATTGGCTCCGGCACTGAGCAAAGCTAGCCAGCATGCCTCGTGCCCTTCGCTCACCGCCAGAAAAAGAGCCGTCATGTTTGCGCAGGTGGCATGGTGGTCAGCCCCGGCCTCAAGCAGAGCCTGTAAGATCTTTTTGTGGCCATGTCGGGCAGCGATGTGCAGCAAGGTGACAGCGCAACCGGTATCCGCCGAACGGAACCATTGTTGGGCAATACCCGGATTGTCAGCCAGTAACCGCCGGAACTCTGCCGTATTTCCGGAACGACAGACTTCCAGTGGCAGAGCTTCGCAATGAGATTGGCAAGAACGACTGTTATCACTGCATGCTGTTTCGGTCACAGGCTGTAATGATGAAGGCCGCAGTGGTGAAGGCTGCAGTGGTGAAGCCAGCTGTTGACTGGGTTGACAGGTACGCTGACTCACCGGCTGCGGATTAGTCCATTGGACAACCCCCCCAGGGGATAAGCGGTGACGACACAGAACAGGCACTACTCTCTGGTTGCCGGAGGCCCATCCAACTTCATCAAAACAGTTGCTATATAATGGTGCAGCAGAAACAGATGCATTGGTTGTCGGTTCCATAGGAGCCAGCTGTTAATTACCAAAACTTTTAAAAACTTTTAAAGGTGTCTTCCTGCTGCCTGAAGTCAACAGGTTCTGTTGGCTAGTGTAGATGAATTTGGATAATTCTCAGATTATTTGCAGATAAATATTAAACGACGACTTAAATTCATGCAGATATATGTTTTTAGTCGTTTAATAATCAGTTAATGCGCAGCCCCAGAGGTGGGATCTTCAAAGGTGTATCCCGGGAGGCTGTCCGGAAATAGCGCCCCTTACCCGGGGCGTTGATACTCTGCACAGTCAATGTTGACCGGCTTTGAGAGTATTGGTATTGCCACGGGTTCAAAACTCGCTGCCGATATAGGTGTAGCGTAATTCACTGCCAATGGGTTCCGGATTCAAACCCTCGACACTCAACGGAATTGGACTGATATTGGCCGGTGGGGAGAGCCAGAACTCAGGAGTCAACTGGATATAATAACGCTGGAATTCCAGGCTCGGTGAGGTAAAGCGAATGTGGACCTCAGGGGTTCCGCTTTCGGGCACACTGGCAATCCAGCTGGCGACGGTCATTTCCCGTAAGATACTTCTCAGCGGACCGTCCTGGGCATTGCTGACCCAGTTAAAATAGCTGCCGTCAGCGGTAAACTGTGCCGGAGCATTGTTCATCAGATTTTTGATGGCAATAAAGCGGTCTTCAGAATCGGAATAGTAGATTTTGTTCAGGCTTCGCATTTCACTGAGCACATAGTGGTTGGTGTGAAACACTCGATTGTTGTTGCTGCTGGCATCAAGAATCTGAAAGGCGTTTTTCTCGGGGCCGATTTCTACCAGGATAGCTTCAGTCTTGTCCCCGATAATCAGGAAATTGGCCAGTCCATTGCCAAATAACGTCTGCTTGTCCGCCAGCACATCTGCTACCGAGCTGTAATTTTCCAGTATGGTGTAGATTACAGCGGATTGATCAGCGTTATTAAACGTGTTGGCGTGATAAATTGATGCCGCTTCGTTTTGCACGACAGAAACGCCATGTTCATTGATGCCTGCTGCCAAAAAAGGGTAAGGAGTCTGGCTGCTGGAGTTGTAAAACAGGCCAAGATAGGTATTTTTGCCTGCCTCACTTTTCACCGCCAGGTTTTCGAAGGTTGCCAGTGAATCGCGGTTTTTGGCAATGAGTAATCCACCGTTAAAGTTGGCTGGGCCTATTGACGCAAAGGTCGTACAGGCCGTGGTTCCCCGGGGTGAAAGTAGCACCAGGGAGAATAAAATGGAGAATACAGCGGTTGAAATGCCATAACGTTGCATGCCAGGCTCCTGATGAAATGGGAGAACACGGAAATTAACCTGAACCGTCCGGGATTATTAAGATCTAAAGCTCAGTATCGCTGTAGGTATAACGCTGTTGACTAGCGACGGGCTGACCTTCCGGGCCGGCAAAACTGGGCATTGTTGAATCACGGTTTTTGGCAATGATCAGACCATTATTGGCGTTGGCCGTCCCGACTGACGCAAACGTAGTACAGGCGCGGGTGGCAACCGGTGCACCAGTAATGTGATAGCAATAGTGGTAATGATCAAATCCGGGCCAATGGCAAACCACGGTTTGGGGGACATGGCAGCTTCCTCATGATGTGAGTAACTATTACAAAAATAACAGTGATCTGTTGTTTGTCCATGTTGGGATAAACCATGTTCAGAAAATTGGGAATGAAGGAATTTTTTCTTGGATAAAGTGGTCTGCTGAATGGTATGAAAATAATTTGGTGATAAAGCATGAACGTGCATTCATCTTTGAATAACTTTTCTTTTGTCTCTGTGGCTTCCAAGTGGCTAACCGAAACCACAACAAACTGTCATCAAGAAGAAATTAACAAGGCAAGTGCCTTTTTTAATGACAAAAAAGTTGAAACATTTAAACACGTCGGTTTTGGCTATGTTTCGGAAATGATGGAGCAACAACAAAATAGTGGTTTTGATTCGTCCAACTGGTTAGAAAAGGACAAGTTTACTCCATTATTTCCTGAAATGGATGATCTTGACTGTACCTTCAAAGACAGCGAGGGGAATAATCGTCCACTCTCTTCGCAGCATGAAAATTATGATGAATCCGGAAATGGCGAAAATTTCACAGAAATACAAATGAATGAACCGGATGCCCGGACGGGAAATTGAGCAAAGGTCTTGTCCACTGTCAAGAATTCTTTTCAGTGTGATCAATGCAAGAAGACCTTTAGTCGAAAGTCGCATCTAACAAGACACACCCGCATCCACACAGGTGAGAGGCGCTTTAAGTGTAGGGTGTGCGAAAAGAGCTTCAATAAACCTGGTCCCCTGATAAATCATACCCGCACCCACAGCGGCGAGAGTCTCTTTTGTTTGTGAGGTGAACGAAACAAGCTTTTCATTCATAAGCTCTCTGAAAAGGCGCTTCAATTATGAAAGCTATTTGCCCAAACAGGCTCTTGACCGTCAGCCCGGAAACCCAACTGGCCTCGCCATTGGCAGAGTGAACGATTGATCTGCCGTAGATTAATTGCCCTTTCATTTTTCGAAAGAGCCAAATTGGAACTTTTATTGATTAAACAGGTCCGATAACAGTCGGTGTTCTTAAGGTGGTCATTAAGGAATTCTTCTTGATAGTACAACTGTACATTATTTCTTTAGCTTCTACGTACGAGTGCAGGCGGGTGGGTTTGTTGCGGGTCTTGAATTGGAACCACGAAGCACA
>NZ_JAHHPO010000493.1 GCF_024606365.1 Endozoicomonas sp. ONNA2 | reverse complement strand
GGCATTTTCCCGGACTGAATAAAATGATGAAGTTATTCCGGGACAATTCCTAAGCACTAACCATATGAAATCATATATTTCTGACTCCTTGTGTCGGCACTCACGGCAACTGCTCCTGCGTTGCTCCGGGAGCCAGCAAAGCAGATGATCCCGGCCAAAATCAGCAGTACCAACAATCCGCAATGACCGAATTTTAACCATGGCTTGTTGGTTCAGCAAAAGGACGAGTTCAGATTCCGGGATCAGTGCAGCTGTGATTGGTACAGCGGGCACTGACACTGAGTTTGCCGGTATCGTTGATCATCAGATGCCTGATCCGTTTCCTATACTTCAGGAGATAACCAACAGAGCACATGGATGAAGCCAATGAGCAAGGTCGATGAGAGCAACCTGAGTCAGCCAGCCATCCCACCAAACAACAACAATCCGGAGAAACCTCAAAACACCAGTGCAGGCCGAATTTCCCTTATAGCAGATGCTGCGATTAAGCCAACAATTGGCGAAGCTGGCCATGCATTATCCAATGAGCGGACAGATCCTGGTCTGGAGAAACGCCAGATCATCCTGTCTTCGCCCCATGAGATCACTGACCTCAAACAGAGTAAACAAAAGAAGGATCAGCTTATAATTCTCGAAGAGAAAATCCAGAACGCAACTCAAAGTCTGACCCAAACGAACCGTAATAGTCCAAAGCAGTGTCAACAAATCGAGACCCTCATCAACGCCCATATGGATGAACTCGAAATGATGGGCGATCCACTGTACACGACCCGGCAACTGGCTTTGTTTCGAGACTACCTGCAAGAGCAATTGGTTCTCATGCCCGCTGTCTGCAAAGGCATTTTCCGCTCGAACCCAAATGACAACCAGCAATTTCTCAGTGAAATGGCGGACAAAATCAACGATAAGATTATTGCTACTATAAAGGCTCCAGACCATATTTTTGAGGATCTGGCCATACCGGCTGAGATTGAAAGGAAGATGCGAACCTCCAGTGACATTTGTCATGAAAGCGATATGGTCGCCATGAAAGCCGATTTGGATAAAAAAGGTATACTTGTCATCCCCAACCAGATCGGTGTCGATTTGATCAGAAACACAGTACGTATTCACAGCAACAATGGAGTCGACTTTGACAATAGTGCTCTATGCGCTGAATACCGCCAGAAGATGGCTCATGATGAGACGGATGCCGCCGACGACGTTCGTCAGGCGTTAGAAGGCGAAATTATCAATGGCCTTGATGGGCTACCGATCGAAACACAGATGCAGATACTCAGCCACATCAACCAGACCGAGCTTAATCATATGCTTTACTGTCTCCAGGGTACTCTGGTTGACATGATGCCCGATTGGGGGCTGCTAGCCCAGCAAAACCCGGAGCTGGCGATCGACGTAATACGTAACGCCCACAGCACTGACATCACCTACCGCATGAACGCTATTCCAACCTTTGTGGGTGGGGCAGGAACTACTGTTGGTGAGCCTCTTGACTATGATAGTCAATCTCGCCTCTCGCTCAGTCGCACTGCCACTATCGACAATGATGGCCATGTTGATTACGGAAAAATTGAGGTGCAGTTCTATCTCCATAAGGTGAAAGAGAGTTAGTCTGCACCAGCTATAAGGTAAACAACGGTTCCCTCTGCATCGGGCTGAAGTAGCGCCTGCTGCCGACATTCTTCCGACACCGCCAGTCGCCTGATTTTTGATGCTGATTCGTTGATGGTTTGAACCTGAATTCCGCTGATCACCCCTGAGCCATGCCCACAGGGGATAACTTTTGAACCTCTCAGCCCGGAATCAGAAATTTTTAACCTCAATTTCTCGCAATCCTCGCTATGGGCGCTATTCCCGGACAGCCTCCCGGATATCAATCAGGCAGGTTGTGCCTCTTTTTCATCGCGAATTTTATCGACAATGGCCGTCGTTGAGCAGTTCTCCAGGAAAGCCAGTACTTTTACTTCACCGCCGTATTCATGAACGATGGGGGCGCCGACCACTTTATCCAGTGAATAGTCGCCGCCTTTGACCAGGACATCCGGCTTGATTGCCCGAATCAGATTTTCCGGGGTATCTTCATCAAAACTGACAACCCAGTCCACCGCTTCCAGGCCAGCCATTACTGCCATCCGGCGTTCCACCGGATTAATCGGGCGGCCTTCACCTTTCAGGCGAGTAACAGAATCATCGCCATTAATGGCAAGAATCAGTCTGTCCCCCTGCTTTCGTGCCTGCTCGAGATAGCCCACATGGCCAGCATGGAGGATATCAAAGCAGCCATTGGTGAATACGATCTTTTCGCCGTGAGCCCGGGCATCTTCAACGGCGACCATCAACTGCCCTGCAGATACGGCACCTCTTTCAGCGCCCAGCTCCCGGTTAACTTCACGCCTCAGCTCGGGCATGGAGACACTGGCGGTGCCCAACTTGGCTACAACAATGCCTGCGGCAATATTGGCAAGACCGGCGGCCCGGGGCAGGTCACAGCCAGCGGCCAGGGAGGCGGCAAGTACTGATATCACAGTATCTCCCGCACCGGTCACATCGAAGACTTCTCTTGCCCTTGCCGGGAAGTGAACCTCAGGCTCATTTTCCCGGATCAGCGTCATACCTTGCTCACTGCGGGTAATAAGCAGCGCTTCGAACTCAAGATCTTTCAATAGTTGTTGCCCTCTATTGACCAGCTCTTCTTCGCTGCGGCAGGGGCCAACAATCGTCTCGAACTCAGTCAGATTGGGCGTTATCACCGTTGCGCCACGGTAACGCTCAAAGCTGTTGCCCTTGGGGTCCACGAGCACGGGGATATTATGGGATCGAGCCAGGCGAATCAGCTGCTGGCAGCCCTGCAGCGTTCCCTTGCTGTAATCAGAAAGGACAATGGCGCTCAGATTGTGGAGAAGCCGGGCGGCCTTTTCTTCAATAACATCAGGACTCAGACCATCAAAGGTTTGCTCATGATCCAGGCGGATCAACTGTTGATTCTGGGAAATAACCCGTAACTTGGTAATGGTGGGCACACCGGGGACTCGGGCAAAGCTGCAGTAAATGCCTGCGGCCTCCAGTCGGATCTGAAGAGCATCGGCGGCTTCATCATCACCGGTGGCCGCGATAACCCATGCCGGTGCGCCCAGTGTGGCAATGTTGAGAGCAACATTACCCGCTCCGCCCGGACGCTCTTCTATCTGCCCGACTTTGACTACCGGCACCGGAGCTTCCGGTGAGATCCGGGAGGTGGCACCATGCCAGTATCGATCCAGCATGATATCGCCGATTACCAGGACTTTGGCCAGATCAAAACGGGGAATCGTCAATTTCATCAATGAAGTCCAGTCAGTTTAATGGCAGTTGCATACCATACCACAGTCGTGCGATATGCGCCTTAAAGTCAGTTGACGGGTATTTTGGCGCGGGTATTTTGGTATGGGTATTTTGGCACAGGTATTTTTGGCAAAGGTTGAGTAGCACACGCAGGTACACCTTATGTTTGTCGTACATGTGTCTGGAAGGAATACGGCTGTTTCATGCCAAGGCTGCTATTTTAGCATAGATGTTTTTTTGCAGCGTAGGGAATTGTACCGGTGGCCTGAGAATGTGGAAGGTTCAATGAAGAGATCATTCATTGAAATCAAGAGGGTGCGACGGGTAAGTCGTTAACCAAATAAAATGATATTTTCTGGCTAAGTGGTCAGTCACTCTCGTCAACTGCTCCTGCTTTGCCCTGACTCCCACATCCATGTGGTCGTGCGCGGGATTCGGGGCAGTTTATGAAATATCCGGGTTAGCATTACAAAAATAGGCACTTCTCACTGATGGTGAAGCTTCTCTGGCTGTCTTGTAGTAATCCGATATTTGGGTTCTGCCTGTTCGCCATCGCTCTGCTACTGCTTTGAGCTGAGGCCAGTTAAATTCTTGCATCCGATTCTCATAAAGTGATTCCGTATTACTTTGACGGTTAGCAAAAAAGTCGAGATAGAGCAGCTCATTAAAATCATGCCAAATTAACAGTTCATCTTCAGCGTGAATTTCACCATCAAATTTTCTTTGGTAAAATTCAAGGAAAAGTTTTTTGTCAAATACCTCTGCATAATGACAAGCACTTAAAGATTCATTTATTTGATCAAAATTAATCACGCCCTTTGTGTTAACGCAATTCATGTAATCAGAACAGGAGATTTCAACGATATTAATAGCAGCACACTCTCGCCTTGGAAAGGCATAATGCTCTATCAAGGAAAAGCCTCTATAAAGATGCTCATCTTTTTTTTCAGGAATATAACAAAGAAGACTCTTCCTGAAATCATAGAATTCAGAATTGAAATAATCCGGGTATTCTTGTGGAGAATTTTTTTCTTTTTGATCTCGTCGAAAAAAATCGAACACAAAGTTATCATATCTTAGTGCAACATGATGTAGCCACAACCGGGACGGCAGGTATTCTGCTGGAGTATGTGCCACCGCTTTCTCCCTGGCGGGCCTCACGACTAATATTTTTGTCTTGCCTAACGCTTCTTGCGACAACTTGCTCACCAGTATCTCAGCAAGTCGCTGCATATTAACATGACACTCGCGATCTGAAGAAACCTCTGCCATTGAACGTGAGATGGTGTTCAGCGTCGCCTCAACATCGGGTGAGATATGCTTTTGTGAAATTTTTCTTATGGATAAATCTGATTGTTCAATCTTTTTTGATTCTTCTTTAGGTTGCAGTGTGTGCGAGAGAGTGTAATGACTACAGTTATACCCGGAAAAACCACCTGCCTGCACCCTGACCAGATCTTCATAATGACGTTGGTTGCCATTAGTAAGATATGTCTCGTCTGAAATATGCATAGTGAGCCTTATTATCTGAGAAGGTTATTTCAATAAGTATAAATAGGTTGAATGTCACACATTAATAACGCGATAGTAAGTCATCGTAACAAAAACCATTTTTTAAGAAAGGACAACCTCACCGGGTTAATAAGCTGGAATTGGTATTAAGTAGTTAACCAAATGAAATCATATTTTCTGACTAAGTGGACAGTCACTCTGC
>NZ_JAHHPO010000043.1 GCF_024606365.1 Endozoicomonas sp. ONNA2 | reverse complement strand
TGATTGCGGTGGAGCATCTGAATATGCGGAAGTTATTTACAGACAATTCCTAAGTTAACACGTGTGACTGAAAGTTCAGTTTCCAACTGTTGGATATTTTTATCTTTCTTATTAATCTCCTGCTTGTGTTGTTCCTTGAGTTCGGCCTGTTCTCCATGGGCATTTCTAACCGCGACCTCTAGCTGATCCTCAGCCTGCCTTTTATATCCTTCACATCTACGCTCTGCTGAATGGTAGTTAGCCTTTGCAATTGCAAGCCTGTCTTGAAGGCCTGTATTCGCTTCTTTCAGCCTTTTAGTTTCCTGTACCAGTGCTTCATAATAATTATTGAGCGTTTCATAATCTGTTTGAAGCGCTTCAAATTCCGCTTTGGTTGGAATTTTGTTGTCAATGCCATCTTTCTTTTCAACATGCCTGTTATAAAGGCTTTTGAAACCTTCAATGGCATCGCCCATCAGCGCAGGTATGACGCCAAAGGGGACGAAGACGGTAGCAACTGCACGTCCAAGCCATTTACCAGCTGTGCTCCCTACTTCAAATTTACTCGAAACGCTGTCGGCCACTTTGTGACACCAGCTCACAATGGTCCAATTTTTTTGCCGGGATTCCACGGTTGTTTGCGGCGCAGGTGTACTACTGGATAATTCAGGCATATTAACTTCCTCTTATTTGTTGTCAATGGATTTAACCAAATGATACTAATGTTTAGAGAGGAAAATTGGCAGTTAGTTCAATAGTCAATTATGTTATTTAGTAATTAAAAAATATTAATATAAAATAATTTAATATAACTAATTTAATATAAAAATGTCCGATGGCTTGCATAGCGAAGAACAGGCGTTCCGAGACTATTAGCCCCAAAACGCCTGAATAGCTGCAATTCCCCGGGCACCGGACCGCCTCGCAAGATGGGTATCTTCCTGATTCATCCCCCCCAGCCAGAAGACGGGCACTTTTGCCACTGCGGTCAATGTTTCAGCCCGGTCCAGCCCCAGGGGAATAGCCCCTGGGTGGGAAGCGGTTGCCTTGACCGGTGACAAGGTAATAAAGTCCACCCCCATCGCCTCGGCCGCTGCTATCTGCTCCTGATCGTGGCAGGAGGCTGCCAGTAGCTGACGGGGATGCTGCTTCTCAGGTTTAATCGCTAACCCCAGTTGACGGGAGGTCAAATGAAGCCCATGGCACCAGGATTCTGACAGTAGGGAGGCATCCCCTTTGATGATCACTGTCCCACCGGCAGCCTGAACGAAACCCGTCAGCGCTTGTGCCAGTTGCAGGTAGTCACGCTTTGCCAACCAATGAGCCCGGAATTGGATCAGGCGGATACCGTTTTCCAGGGCTGTCGATACGCCATTGAACAGGGCTTTCTGGTCCACAAAATCACCGGTAATCATATAACGGTCAGGGAGTTGTAACGCCTTGAGTATCGCCTTATTGGCTTCGGGAAACCCATAGTTATCAAGACAGTCCTTCTCAACCCACTGAATCAACTGACCTTCATTGCCTGTTGGCTCACCGCGAATACCACTGACCACCCAGGTATCGAGCAATACGGACTTGTCAGGGTAGTCATGGCGAATCTTGATCAAGGGTAAAAAGGTTGCCACTTCGATACCCAGTTCTTCACCAAGCTCCCGGTTCAGGGCTGCCTTGATATCTTCCCCTGGCGCCACTTTACCACCGGGAAACTCCCATAAACCGCCCATGTGTTTCTCTTCAGGACGTTTGGCCAATAAAACCCGACCATCGTCCCCAAGAATCACAGCAACCGCCACATGAATAACGTTTTTGTTGTCAACCTTGCTTTTTTTGACCATGACTTTCGATAATCTCGTTTTCGTTGACAGCCTCGCCAATCCCTTCAGGTGCGATACTCGGCGTTGATCTTTATGTATCCATGGGATAAATCGGTGGTCCAGATCTCTTCAGTGCAATGGCCAGCCCCCAGGGAAATCCGTATCAGGATTTCCTCCTGGTTCATCACTTTCTGGCCGGCTTCTTCGGTATAACCCGCTGCCGGTTGCCCACGGTCAACAATGGCTGTATCCCCCAACCAGATGGATACACGATCAATCATCAGCTCGGGAATATCGGCCCGGCCAATCGCTGCCAGAATTCGCCCCCAGTTTGGGTCACTGGCATACAGGGCCGTTTTTACCAGTGGTGAATGGGCGACGGTATAAGCCACGTCCAGGGCGTCCTGATGGGAGGCTGCCTGTTCCACTTTTACCGTGACAAATTTACTTGCCCCCTCACCATCTCTGACAATCGCCCGGGCAAGCTCTACAGCCACCGCTCGAAGGTTTTCTTTCAGTTTCCCGGCCAACGGAGAATCACAGGAAGTAATGACATCATTACCTGCAGCCCCTGTAGCAACCACCATAAAGCTGTCGTTGGTGGATGTATCACCATCAATGGTGATCCGGTTAAAGGATTGATTGGTTATGTCCAACAGCAGGTTTTGCAAAAACGCTGGCGCCACCGCTGCATCCGTTGCGATATAAGCCAGCATGGTACCCATATTGGGCTTGATCATGCCGGCACCTTTACTGATACCGGAGACCGTGTAGCGGGTTCCCTCATGGGCAAATTCCCGGCTGCTGCCTTTAGGCCGCGTATCGGTTGTCATGATGCCTTCAGCCGCAGACAACCAGTTATCTTCTTGCAGATCAGACAGCGCTGCCGGTAACGCCGCACAGAGTGTATTGACCGGAAGCGGTTCACCAATCACGCCGGTTGAAAACGGCAAGACCTGCCACTCATGAACGCCGGACAACGTTGCCAGCGCCAATGACGTCTGCCTGGCTGCTGCCATTCCCTGCTCACCGGTGCCTGCATTGGCATTACCGGTGTTGATAAGAAAGTAACGGGGATCACCACTCAAGCGCTCACGACTTAAATGAACCGGGGCTGCACAAAAACGGTTAAGGGTAAAAACCCCGGCCACTGAGCTGCCCTTATCCCAGTTCATGACCACAAGATCCCGGCGGCCGGGTTTGCTGATACCCGCCATTGCCGTGCCCAGGCGAAAACCCCTGACCGGTTTCACTGCAGCCCACTTTCCAGATCCTGTTGTCATGGTTGACTCCATTGGTTGATATAGTTGCCAGGAGGCTGTCCGATAATAGCGCCCGCAGCGAGGATTGCGAGAAATTGAGGATAAAAATTTCTGATTCTGAGGAGAATACCCTGAAGGGTACCCGGAAGGCTATTTGACGAAGAAGCAGAAATTTCCAGACCAATTTATCGCAACCGGGCAACTGGAGCAGTTGCCGTGTAGGGCAGTCTATTACCGGACAGCCGCCTGGGTGTTGACTTTGGACGGTTGTGTTTTCCGCTGTGAGCAGATGCAGAAACAAAAACGGGCCAGCCTGTCAGGGCTGACCCGCTGTTCAGGTGATCCGGATCAGGCAATTCTACCATGACACTGCTTGTACTTCTTACCGGAACCACATGGGCACGGATCATTCCGCCCCACCTTACGACCTTCCCGAACGAAGGGCTGATGAGCTTCAGGTGCTTCCTGCCCTGTTGCTTCAGCCTCTGCATCCTGGGCCCGTGCATGCTCGAATTGCATTCTCCGTGCCATTTCCTCACGACGCTGCCGTTCCATCTCAGCGGTTCGATCATCTTCCTGCACCTGCACATGGGAGATAATACGAATGGTGTCGTACTTGATATCCTCAAGCATCTGCTGGAATAGCTCAAACGCCTCACGCTTGTATTCCTGCTTGGGGTTTTTCTGGGCATAACCTCGCAAATGGATACCCTGTCTCAGGTGATCCATGGTGGCCAGGTGCTCTTTCCACTTGTCATCCAGAATCCGTAGCAGAATATGCTTTTCAAAGTTACGCAGAACCTCAGCACCGGCCAGCGCTTCCTTGTTGCGGTAGGCGTCAATAACCCCCCGGAGAATGCGCTCACGAAGTGCTTCTTCATCCAGACGATCATCTTCATCCAGCCACTGCTGAACCGGCATGCGCTCATTCAACTCACTGGCCAGCTTCTCTTCCAGGCCTTTAACATCCCACTGCTCTTCCAGGCTCTGGGGCGGAATGTGCTGACTGATCAGGCCACTCACCACATCTTCACGGAGCGCTTCAATGCTGGCAGAAACATCATCGGCACTGAGCAGTTCATCCCGTTGCTGATAAATCACCTTACGCTGATCATTGGCAACGTCATCGTATTCCAGCAGTTGCTTGCGAATATCGAAGTTACGACCTTCCACTTTGCGCTGGGCTTTTTCGATGGCATTGGTCACCATACGGTGTTCAATGGCTTCACCTTTTTCCATGCCCAGGGCTTTCATAAAGTTTTTAACGCGTTCAGAGGCGAAAATCCGCATCAGACTGTCTTCCAGAGACAGATAAAACCTGGAAGAGCCCGGATCTCCCTGACGACCGGAACGACCTCTTAACTGGTTATCGATGCGCCGTGACTCGTGACGCTCGGTACCGATAATATGCAGACCACCGGCTTCGAGCACCGCCATGTGACGCTTCTGCCAGTCCGCCTTAATCTGATCAACTTGCTCCCGGGCCGGGTTATCCAGTTCAGCGACTTCTGCCTTCCAGTTACCGCCCAGCATGATATCGGTACCACGGCCTGCCATGTTGGTAGCGATGGTTACCGCACCCGGACGACCAGCCTGGGCGATGATGTCCGCTTCTTTCTCATGGAATTTGGCATTCAGTACCTGGTGCGCAATGCCCGCCTTATCCAGGGCCCTGGACAGATGCTCGGAGGAGTCGATAGAGGCCGTACCCACCAGAACCGGGCGTTCGGCTTTTACCGTTTCTTTGATATCGTCAATGATCGCGTCGTATTTTTCCGCAATCGTCAGATAGACGAGATCATTACCATCCTGACGAACCATCTCTTTGTGGGTAGGAATAACAATAACGTCCAGACCATAGATCTGACGGAACTCAAACGCTTCGGTATCAGCAGTACCGGTCATGCCGGAGAGTTTGTCATAATTCCGGAAATAATTCTGGAACGTTGTGGAAGCCAGGGTCTGGCTCTCAGCCTGAATGCGCAGTCCTTCTTTCGCTTCAATCGCCTGGTGAAGACCTTCTGAAAGACGACGACCGGGCATGGTTCGGCCAGTGTGCTCATCCACCAGCATAACTTCATTATTCTGAACAATGTATTCCACATTGCGGTTAAACAGCACATGGGCTTTCAGGGCTGAGTTCACATGGTGCAGCAAGTTCAGGTTGTTGGAGGCGTAAAGGCTCTCACCTTCCGGCAACAGGCCCTCTTGTTGCAGCAGTTCTTCAATAAACTGATGGCCCAATTCATTCAGTTCAACCTGACGGGTCTTCTCATCAACGGAGTAATGGCCGGTAAGCTCAACCGTATCGGGATCCTGGTCTTCAGGTATCGGCTCCTGCCGTTGCAGCCCGGGGACCAGTTGATTCATCTTTTTATACAGTTCTGAGGAATCTTCAGCAGGACCGGAAATAATCAGCGGTGTCCTGGCCTCATCGATCAGAATCGAGTCAACCTCATCGACAATAGCGAAGGAGAGATCACGCTGAAAACGATCCTCCTTGCGAAAGGCCATGTTGTCACGGAGGTAGTCAAAGCCAAATTCGTTATTGGTTCCGTAGGTGATATCCGCCTGGTAAGCCTGACGCTTCTCCTGCGGATCCTGCTGGGGGACAACAATACCGACGCTCATCCCCAGGAACTCATAGAGTGGACGCATCCAGTTGGCATCACGACGGGCCAGGTAATCATTGACGGTGACCACATGCACGCCCTGACCGGGAATCGCATTCAAATAAGCAGGCAGGGTTGCCACCAGTGTCTTGCCTTCACCGGTGCGCATCTCGGCAATGCGTCCTTCATGGAGGGTCATGCCACCAATAAGCTGGACGTCAAAATGACGCATGCCCATCACCCGCTTGCCTGCCTCACGAACCACGGCAAACGCCTCAGGCAACAGGTCGTCAAGGGTTTCGCCTTTATTGAAGCGATCACGAAACTCCCCTGTTTTAGCCTTCAGCTCATCATCACCCAGGGCAGCCAGG
This sequence comes from Endozoicomonas sp. ONNA2, assembly GCF_024606365.1. Classification (GTDB taxonomy): domain Bacteria; phylum Pseudomonadota; class Gammaproteobacteria; order Pseudomonadales; family Endozoicomonadaceae; genus Endozoicomonas. The sequence goes on along the minus strand of NZ_JAHHPO010000043.1, from coordinate 23,127 downwards.
CCTTCTTCCAGGGCATTGATTGACTTGACAACCTTGCCCATCCGTTTCAGCTGGCGGTCATTCCGGCTACCAATAACTTTCTTGATTAAAGAAGCAAACATAAGTTGTTAACAGTCTCACACTCTGTTTCCGGAGCTGTCTTCCTACCAAAAAATCCGGACTGGAGCAGACAAGCCCACATTAGCCAGACATTCTATGACAATCACGGCAAAGTCTCACCTATATTAGCTGTATTTCTGTACTGTTAATTAAAGTAGCCAATCAAGTGAAATCGTATTTTCTGACTAATTTGACAGTCACTCTGCTGCGTTACAACTCCGTTTACACAGCCAAGGCTATGCTCACTGCGTTGTGGTTTGCACAGTAACCGCCCACTTAGTCAGAAAATACGATTCCATTTGTCCGACTACTCAAGCTGATACAAAAATGCGGTAAATAAGATTTTTGCACTGGTATTGAACTGACGGCATACTGGTGTGCCTGAAAATCTGATCAGTCCCTTGGCAACTGTCTTTTGACAACTGTCTTTTGACAACTGTCTTTTGACAACATAGATCAGAAAAATATCAACCGGGGTGGTAAAAGACACCAAGAGAAATACCCTTATGATTTACAATTCAATTTTGGAAACAATCGGCAAGACCCCCATCATTAAAATCAATCGCCTGACACCGACACACATAAATTTCTACGTGAAGGCCGAGTACTTTAACCCTATGGCCTCCGTAAAGGATCGATTGGCATTTGCCATCATCAACGACGCCAGGCAAAAAGGTGAACTTGAAGAAGGTCAAACCGTTGTTGAAGCGACCTCCGGTAATACAGGTATCGCTATGGCCATGGTGTGTGCGGCATTGAACCATCCTTTTGTGGCTGTTATGACCGAAACTTTCTCTGTCGAGCGACGCAAAATTATGCGTGCCCTGGGTGCCAAAGTTGTACTGACGCCAGCTGCGGAGCGTGGTACCGGTATGGTGCGTGTTGCCAAAGAATTGTCCGAGAAAAACGGCTGGTTCTTGGCAAGACAGTTTGAAAACACAGCTAATCCTGAATATCACCGTAACACTACCGCCCCTGAAATTTTGCAGGATTTTGCCGGCAAGCCGCTGGATTACTTCGTCAGTGGTTACGGCACTGGTGGTACCATCACCGGTGTCGGTGAAGTACTTAAAGCTGCCCGCCCAAACATCAAAATCATCTGCACTGAACCTGCCGGTGCGGCACTGCTCAGTGGTAAACAGTGGGCACCACACAAGATTCAAGGTTGGACGCCGGACTTTATCGCCACAGTCCTTAACCGTGAAATCATTGATGAAGTATTACCGGTTGATGATGTGGTTGCCCGCGATACCGCTCTTGAACTGGCCCGTAAAGAAGGCATCTTCTGTGGTATCTCTGCCGGTGCAACGGTTGCGACTGCACTTGAACTGGCTGAAACTGCACCTGAAGGCACGACCATTTTGGCTATGTTGCCAGATACCGGTGAACGTTACTTGTCTACTTTCATGTTTGATGATATTGCCGAAGGCTCAGACGATGAAATACTGGAAACCTTGAAGTAGTACTATCTTGAGTTATTCAATACAGAACCTCGAAGACGGCTCCAGACTGTTCAAATGCACGGAGCCGTTCCACCTTGCCAATGGCCGGGTATTGGAACACTGGCAGTTGTGTTATGAAACTTTCGGTCATTTGAATAAACAAAGGGATAATGTTGTTCTGATTCATCATGCCTTGAGTGTCGGGCCCCATGTAGCTGCCACTGAAGCCAATCCGGGAAAGGGCTGGTGGCAGGCAATGGTGGGACCAACCAAAGCGATTGATACCGACAAGTATCATGTTATTTGCATCAACAATTTGGGTAGTTGTTTTGGTTCAACCAGTCCGGTGACCATCAACAAGCTGACCGGCAAGCGCTGGGCAGGAGACTTTCCGGATGTGGGGATGGAAGACATGGTGCACAGTCAGAAGTTATTGCTGGACCACCTCGGTATCAAGAGCCTGTATGCCATGATTGGTAACTCAATGGGTGCTATGGTTTCACTGACTTGGGCAATTGCTTATCCCGATTCGGTGCAAAGGTTACTGTTGACCAGTTCGTGTTACAAGTCATATCCGGCCAATATCGCCAACCGTCGTATCCAGCAGGAATCGATTCGTCTCGATCCTGCTTTTAAAGATGGCAATTATGAACCGGATGCCCAACTAAACGGATTCCGATTGGCACGAAAGCTGGGGCTTTATACTTATCGTAACGCCACAGAATGGAACCGACGCTTTAATAGTTTCAACAATATCGGCATTCATGATGATGAAATCAACAGTTATATGGATTATAACGCCGGTATGTTTTGCCGCAGCTTTGATGCCAACTGCTATTTGGTGCTAACCACCGCAATGGACCGATATGATGTGACACAGCCATACGGATCGCTCTTTGCCACTTTCAACAGAATTACCGCTAAAACCACAGTAATTTCGGTAGAGAGTGATATTCTGTTTACACCGCAACAACAGCAAGAGTTACACGAAGGTCTGCTGACAGGACGGGTCGACTGTCACTATATCAATCACCACTCCCAATATGGCCATGATGCCTTCTTGGTAGAAACCGAAACCTTTGGCAACTATCTGCGGGCATTTCTCGGTTAAAAATCGAGCATCAAGCATTTCTTTTCGCTGCAATCGCAGCTCGCATTAATAAAACAGCCTTAAATGCTATTTGCTTGCCCTGTAGATATATCGCGAAGGATCCTGAGGCTTACCATTTTTCAAAACCTCAAAGTGTACATGAGGTCCGGTTGACCGCCCGGAACTGCCCATTTTGGCAATAGCCTGCCCCCTGGTGACAATATCACCGACCCTGACCAGACTTTCATCATTGTGGGCATAACGTGTCAGATAGCCATTGCCATGATTGACCTCCACCAGCAGCCCATAGCCTGAGCGGGTGTCGGACCAGACAACAACACCTGCGGCAACGGAAATAATGTCTGAGCCGCGCTTGCCGGCAAAATCCACACCATTATGCCAGGCAGCCTTTCCGGTAAACGGGTCTGTACGACGGCCATAACGGGAGGAGAGCCAGCCTTGTCTGACGGGCAACCCTGCCAGAAAAGCATCGTCATGAAGGGTTCTGTTGGCAATAAGATTGTCCAGAAGGTCCAGCTGTTCTTCACGGTTATCGATCTGATCTGCCAGTTGATCAATCGCATCAATCAGACTCAATTTGCTGTAGGCTGCCTCTGCCTCAGCAAACTCCTGGGGGCCACCCAGCGCTGGTACTTCATTGAAGTTAAATTCACCATCATCCAGTTTTGCCTTGCTGGTGAGGCGTTCGCCAAGGGCATCAAGCCGGGTCATACGCCCTTGAAGCTCGGAAAGCCTGAGCATCAGGGCATCCAGCTGGTTTTGCGTTTGCTGACGGACAAGACCAAGGTCCTGTTGCTGTGTATCCAGGATCTGTTTCCAGTTTTTTACGCCATCACTGGTTAGCATTTGCTCCTGATTATTGGTCAGCCAGGCATACATTGCACCACCACCAATGGCCATGGATAGTAAAAAGGCACAGCAACACAAACCCCCTGCCCATTTTCCACTTCCGGAATAGGTTCGGGTTCGAGAATGACCCTGATTAACGACAATAATTTTCATTAGCAGACCTTAATGCCAAACCAGCTGTACATCTCCACTATTAAATTTCAGGAGCACTATTAAATTTCAGGAGCCGCCTTATTGAACCAGTAACACCTACATCTGTAACAATTATCAACACCCCACTGTGCTACCTACAACAAACCATACTGATTTTATCGTTACCGGGCAGTATTTTTTTAACACTGTCAAACCAATCGAGCGTCAATAAAACATAGTACTGACGAACAAGAATATACACTTATCAGAGTGCAGAATTGGTATAACTGGTACCCATATAGAAAAGAGGCCACGATTACTGTGGCCTGGTTCAAGACTATTTCAGCCTCGTAAAAAATCACTTATCAGATCAGCATTAATTCAAAAAACAGCCATTAAGCGGTGACCGCAACAGGCTTCTGATAGGAAATCGGAGAAACCTCAGCGTCTTCGAAAGTCACGATCTCCCATAATTTCTCATTGGCCAGCAATGTTCTGACCAGTTTATTGTTAAGCTCATGGCCAGATTTATGGCCAATAAACTGACCGATCAGGCTATGACCCAGCAAATAAAGGTCACCTATCGCATCCAGCATCTTGTGCTTGACAAACTCATCGTGATAGCGGAGACCATCTTCATTGAGGACCCGGTAGTCATCAACAACCACCGCATTATCAACACTCCCCCCCAACGCCAGATTTTGGGAACGAAGGTACTCGACATCGCGCATAAAACCGAAAGTTCGAGCCCTGCTGACTTCCTTCACAAAAGAGGTACTGGAGAAATCAATGGACGCTGTCTGGGAGCGACTTTTGAACACAGGATGGTCAAAGTCAATGGTGAAACTGACTTTAAAACCGTCGTATGGTTTGAAGGTTGCCGTTTTATCCCCATCCGTCACCGTCACATCTTCTTTGATGCGAATAAACTTCTTGGGTGCATCCTGCTCCTGGATACCCGCAGACTGTAGCAGGAATACAAATGGCCCCGCACTGCCATCCATAATGGGCACTTCGTGGGCGCTGACTTCAACGTAGGCATTATCAATACCCAGCCCGGCCAGGGCGGAGAGCAGGTGTTCAACGGTGTCAATCCGGGTGCCGTCTTTGTGCAAAGACGTGCAAAGTGTCGTCTGCCCGACATTCAGGCCATGCCCCGGAATTTCAACCACCGGGTCAAGGTCTGTTCGGCAGAAAATAATGCCAGTATCTACGGGAGCAGGCTTGAGCGTGAGATAGACCTTTTTACCGGAGTGAAGGCCCACACCCGTAGCACGAATAATATTTTTCAGTGTACGCTGTCTGATCATGATAACGCTGTTCCGCGACCTGTAAGGTCCCTGTTATTTGGATGCAACGCCACATTGTAACAAAAGTAACAATTGAGACAAGTTCGCATTTATACGTCCTGATTAATCCGCCTGACGCCTCAGGAACGCAGGTATATCGAGATAGTCGACACTATCTCCAGTAGCCACCGCTGCCCGCTTGCCTTCTTCCCGCTGACTCACTTCCCCTTCCTCCTTCTTTCGGTCGCGCAACAGTGGAGAAATGTCCAGCCTGCCGTAGTCAGGGGTACCGTCCTTGTTTTTTGGCGTGGCTTTTTCAACCACCTTCAACTGCTCTTTGGCAGCACCAGCACCGATACCAGTTGCCACCACAGTAACCCGCAGTTCATCCGTTAATTCCGAGTCAATCACAGTACCGATAACCACGGTTGCATCGTTAGACGCAAACTGACTTACAACCTCACCGACCTGGTTGTACTCACCAACGGTAAAGTCAAGACCAGCGGTGATGTTAACCAGAACGCCCTTGGCTCCCTGCAAATCTACATCTTCCAGCAGCGGGCTGCGGATGGCTTTCTCGGCAGCCTCTGCGGCACGACCGCTGCCCGTGGCAACCCCGGTCCCCATCATCGCCATACCCATTTCCGACATCACGGTACGAACATCGGCGAAGTCAACGTTAATCAGGCCATCACGGGTAATCAGTTCAGAAATACCCTGCACCGCACCGAGCAGAACATCATTGGCGGCACCAAAGGCATTGAGCAGACTGACATCACTGCCAAGTACCGGCAAAAGCTTTTCATTGGGAATAGTGATCAGCGAATCCACATGTTCCTGAAGCTCTTTAAGGCCGTCTTCAGCAATGGACATTCTGCGCTTGCCTTCAAAACCGAAGGGCTTGGTGACCACGGCGACGGTCAGAGCCCCAAGCTCACGGGCTACCTGGGCAACAACCGGCGCTGCCCCGGTCCCGGTACCACCACCCATACCCGCAGCGATAAAGACCATATCTGCTCCTTTGAGCAGTTCGGCAATACGCTCCCGGTCTTCCATCGCGGCCTCACGGCCAACATTCGGATTCGCCCCGGCACCAAGCCCTCGCGTGATCGAGGCACCGAGCTGCAGGTGAGTATGGGCCTGCATATGCTGTTTTTTCAGCGCCTGGGCGTCGGTATTTGCACAGACAAACTCAACGCCTTCGAGCTGGCTTTTCAACATGTGGCAAACGGCATTACCACCGCCACCACCGACACCGATAACTTTTATGACCGCTTCCTGCGGTACGCTATCCACCAATTCAAACATGGCCATCTCCTTTTTATCACCTTTAATCTAACAAATACTTACCAATTCCGTTACCGAAAACCTGCGCTGCCACACAATTTAAAAGTTCTGGAACCAGCGCTTCATCTTGTCAACCAGCCCGGCATCCTGAGGTTTGCTGGCGATCGATTTTTTCAAACCGTCTTTCTGCATTTTCTGGCCGTAATGCAGTAGCCCGACACCCGTCGAATAAATGGGATTACTGACCACGTCACTCAGCCCTTTCACTAACTGCGGCACACCGAGCCTGACCGGCATGTGGAAAATCTCTTCTGCCAGCTCAATAGCTCCCTCAATCTTGGCAGTACCACCGGTCAGAACAATGCCTGCCGGGATCAGGTCTTCGAAACCACTGCGCCTGATCTCGGCATTAATCAATGTAAACAACTCGTCATAACGAGGTTCTACCACCTCTGCCAGCGCCTGTCTGGAAAGTTCCCTGGCCGGCCGCTCACCGACACTGGGCACTTTGATGGTTTCATCGGCTCCCGCCAGCTGTGCCAGGGCACAGGCATATTTGATCTTTATGTCTTCGGCATTTTGCGTGGGCGTTCGCAAGGCCATGGCAATATCATTGGTCACCTGGTCTCCGGCAATGGGAATCACTGCCGTATGCCGAATGGCACCGTCGGTAAAGATGGCAATGTCTGTCGTACCACCGCCAATATCCACCATACAGACGCCCAGCTCTTTCTCATCTTCTGAAAGCACCGAATAACTTGAAGCCAGCTGCTCAAGAATAATATCGTCCACTTCAAGGCCACAGCGACGAATGCAGTTCTCAATGTTCTGGGCCGCATTAACGGCACAGGTCACCAGGTGCACCTTGGCTTCCAGGCGGACACCGGACATCCCGTGAGGCTCCTTGATCCCCTCCTGGTTATCGATGGCATACTCTTGGGGAAGAATATGCAAAATCCGCTGATCCGCCGGGATCGCAACCGCCTGGGCGGCATCAATCACCCGGTCAATATCGGCACCATTCACTTCACGCTCGCGTATGGCAACGATGCCGTGGGAGTTAAGGCTCTTGATGTGGTTACCGGCAATACCGGCATAGACCGAGTGTATCTGACACCCGGCCATCAGCTCAGCTTCTTCAACGGCGCGCTTGATGGCATGGACCGTAGAGTCAATATTCACCACGACACCACGCTTGAGGCCGCGGGAAATGTGCGAACCGATGCCGATGACTTTAATGTCACCCTCAGCGTTAAGCTCCCCAACAATAGCCACCACTTTCGAGGTGCCTATATCCAACCCAACGATCAAACTTCCATTATCTGCCGCTGTCATGGCATCAATCTTCCCAAATGTCTCTAACGATCATAAATCTGAGCCTGCTGACTTATTTTGACCCCACCAGCGCCTCACTCCAGGCAACCGAAGCACCGTTCAAATAGCGCAAATCTACCCGCTTTACCTGACTCCAGCGAGGCTCCAGTCGGGCATGATAAAGGCGGACAAAACGCTGCAGCCTTTCCATTCTTCTGTCTCGCCCAATATTGACCTCAACATGCCCGATGGTAAATCGCCATGAACCACTATTGCTTCGCTTCAGCCTGGTCAGCCTCAGTCCCATGGGCCTGAGCAACTGGCTGATGGCCAGATACTGTTGCATCACCTCGACCGCCATCTCCGCCGGGCCATCCAGCACCGGCATGGCGGAAAAACCGGTTATATCTTCTGGCGCAAACACCTCGCCTTCATTGCTGATCAGAGCGTTGCCGGCCCATCTCGCCACCGGCTGCTGTTCGCTCAGGCTCACCTGGACACTGTCAGGCCAGTGTCGTCGAACCGAGGCGTTCTTGACCCAGGGCATTGCGACCAGAACCTGCTGCATCCCGTTCAGATCCAGGGCAAAAAAACGGTCCTGTAAGTGCGGCTGCAAAATATCCTCTACCTGCTCCCTGGATAAATGCTCAAAGCCTGCATGCACTTCCACCCGTGCTATCGGCTGGTTCAGCCAGTTCATCAACCGGGGTGCCGAGGCCAGCAACCCTGCCAGCAGAAAAAGAGAAACCAACACCTGTAGCACTCTTTTCCAAGGCAGCAGGTGTTTGCCTTTGCCACCAACTTGCTGACTGTCCTTTCGGGATGCACCCCGTACTTCCCCCGGCCACCGGGCGGAAAACGACAAACCTGCTCTATCCGACATCCGCTGTTTTCAATATTTCAATCACCAGTTCATCAAACGACAACCCGGCATCCGCCGCGGCCATCGGTACCAGACTATGATCTGTCATCCCCGGAATTGTATTGACCTCCAGCAACCAGAAGCGCCCCTGCTGATCCTGCATAAGGTCAACACGTCCCCAGCCTGAACACCCAAGGGCTTCAAATGCCGTCAGGGCAATCGCCTGGAGTTCCTGCTCCCTGACTGAGTTCAGGCCAGAGGGAATGGAATAGCGGGTATTATCCGACAGATACTTGGCCTGGTAATCATAAAATTCACCCTCTGCCTCAATTCTGATGGCAGGCAGCGGCTGACCATTCAGAATACCCACGGTAAACTCAGGCCCATCAATAAACGACTCTACCAGGACAGGACCTTTGTGCTCCCCTGCCCGCTCACAGGCCGCTTCAAGGTCTTCCCGTCGATCAACCCGTGTCACACCAACACTGGAGCCTTCCGCGGCTGGCTTGACAAAGGCCGGCAGCAGAGACTCGGCATGGCCAAGGTTATCAGCATCCATGACCAAGGCAAATTCAGGTGTTGGCAGACCAATGGATTGCCACAGCAGTTTGCAGCGGTATTTATCCATCGCCAGAGCGGAGGCCATGACACCACTGCCGGGATAGGGAATGCCCATCACTTCGAGTAATCCCTGTATCGTGCCATCTTCTCCCCCACCACCATGCAAGGCGATAAAGGCATAGTCAGGCGCGTATTGCTGGAGCTGCCCAACAACATTCGCACAGGTATCAATCAGCTTGCACCTCACACCCTGCCGGTTCAATGCCGCATAAATACGCTCACCACTGGTCAGACTCACCTCTCTTTCTGCGGAGTTACCGCCAAAAAGTACAGCAACCTTGCCAAAAGCCTTTGGATCAAAGTGATCACAACTGTGGTCGTACTTCATGCACTGTATCCCTATTCCAATCAATTCGTGACTTTACTGTTCTGCCGACAGCGCCAACTCATCACTTGCCAGCCTGAGGGCCAGTGCACCAATATCCCCTGCCCCCTGGGCCAACAGCAAGTCACCATCCTGAAGCACACCGGCCAACACGGACTCAACTTCTTCAGGACGGGCAATGAATATCGGATCAACCAGGCCACGCTGGCGAATACTCCGGCACAATGAGCGACTGTCCGCACCGGCAATGGGCTCTTCTCCCGCAGGATAGACTTCCATCAGCAGAAGTACGTCGACCCTGGAAAGTACATCGACAAAATCCTCATACAGGTCACGGGTCCGGGAGAAACGATGGGGCTGGTAAATCATCACCAGTCGTTTATCACCCCAGCCGTCACGAACCGCTTGAATGGTTGCATCCACTTCCGTCGGGTGGTGACCATAGTCATCCACCAGCATTACGTCGCCAACCGGGGTAGTAAACTCTCCCAGCACCTGGAAACGCCGGTCCACACCATCAAAACGACTCAGGCCTTCGGCAATCACCTGATCCGGAATACCTTCATCAGCAGCTGTAGCAAACGCGGCCAGGGCATTCAGTACGTTATGTCGTCCCGGAATACCCAGTTCAATGGCAACCGGAGGCTCTTCAGGATGGCTTTGTTCAGGATTATTTTCTTCACGATTGCTACGGCGAACCAGGTCAAACGAGGTTCTCATGCCCTGCTGGCGAACATTCACCGCCCGGTAATCGGCGTCTTTACTGAAACCATAGGTAATCACCTGTCGTTTGATTTCCGGCAGCAGTTCCCGGACCACGGGACAGTCGATACAGACAATGGCCACCCCGTAAAAAGGCAAATTGTGCAAGAAATCAATAAATGTCTTTTTCAGCTTGCCAAAGTCACCGTCGTAGGTTGCCATATGGTCTGCATCAATATTGGTGACAATGGACACCATCGGCTGCAAGTGAAGAAAAGAGGCATCAGACTCATCCGCCTCAGCCACCAGATAACGGCTGCCACCGAGTTTGGCATTGGTACCGGCGGAGTTGAGCCGCCCACCAATCACAAAGGTCGGGTCCATGCCACTGAATCCCAGCACCGAAGCCAGCAAACTGGTGGTGGTGGTCTTGCCATGGGTACCGGCCACGGCAATGCCATGGCGATAACGCATTAACTCCGCCAGCATCTGGGCCCGGGGAACAATGGGCAGCCGACGTCTTTCTCCCTCGACGACTTCCGGGTTATCGCTGGCAACCGCGGTGGAGGTGACAATCACATCCGCATTGACCACATTCTCACCGCGGTGACCAATAAACACCTCAATCCCGAGCCTTTCAAGCCGCTCAGTCACCGGGGACGGGCGAATATCCGAGCCTGAGATGTCATACCCCTGGTTCAGCAGAACCTCGGCAATGCCACACATGCCGGAACCACCAATACCGACAAAATGAATTTTGCGGATACGCCGCATCTCTGGAACTGCCACAACGGGAATCCGACTCTTTACATCAGGCATAAGAGACCTCCTTACCAGCCGCTTCAAGACAGAGCCTGACCACGTCATCAGTGGCCTGTGGCAAACTGGCCGCTCTTGCTGATAAGGCCATTCGTTCAAGCTGTTCAGGGTTATCTGCCAACCCCAGAATCATTGTTGTCAAACCGTCCACGTCCAAATCTTTTTGCTGAACCATCAGGGCTGCACCTCTATCGACCAGGTAACGCCCATTCACTGTCTGATGATCATCCACCGCAAAGGGGAAAGGCACCAGAATTCCGGGTTTTCCGGCCGCGGCCAGTTCCGCGATGGTTAATGCGCCAGAGCGGCACAGCACCAGGTCTGCCCACTCATAAGCCTGGGCCATATCATCAATAAACGGCTCTACCCGGCCAGAAACGCCGAGCTGCCGGTAATCTGCACGACACTGCTTAAAGGTTGCCTTACCGGTCTGGTGCCAGACTTCAATCCGATCACCGCCCTGATCACTGCTCTGATCCCTAAAACGTTGCACAACCCGCGGAATCATCTGGTTGATTGCCAGGGCTCCCCGGCTGCCCCCTACCACCAGCAACCTTAAAGGCGTGTGTGGCCGATGGGCAGGAACGGCGACAATCTCCGGGCGCACCGGATTACCGGTCAGCAACACTTTCCGGGCAATGCCGGAAGAGAGTCCCGCAAAGGTTCCCGGAAACGCTTCGAGCACCCGGGTAGCGATCCTGGCCAGCAGTTTATTGGTGAGGCCTGCCACGGCATTTTGTTCATGAACCACCAGTGGCATCCCCAACAACCGCGCAGCCACGCCACCGGGTCCTGTCACATAGCCACCCATACCAACCACACAAACCGGCCGGTGCTCTCTCAAGACCCGAACCGCTTTAAATAGCGACACGGCCAGGCGCCAGGGGGCTTGCAACAGAAAACCCACCCCTTTGCCCCGCAGGCCGGTGACCGGAATATAGCTGATATCAATGCCATGCCCGGGCACAAGCTCCGCTTCCATACTGCCTGGCGTACCCAGCCAGTGAACACGGTAACCCTGCCTGATCAGTCCCTTCGCGGTGGCAAGCCCCGGAAAAATATGCCCACCGGTACCGCCAGCCATAATCATAACTTTCGGTGCCTCAGGCGGCGTCTGGGAAACTGCCTGCTCAGCCATTCGTATTACCTCCAGCGGCTTCACTCGTCTTTCGCTCTTGAGACTTGCGCCCCGCAACCGGCTTAACCTCTGTGTCTTTGGTCAGACGACGTTCAAAATCAATGCGCAATAAAATGCCAAATGCCAGACAGTTGACAATTAAACTGCTGCCTCCATAGCTGATCATCGGTAAGGCCAGCCCTTTAGTGGGCAGCAGTCCGGTGTTTACCGCAAGGTTAATCAATGCCTGACTGGCAAACAGTAGCGCAATACCGTAAGCAACAAAGCCATGGAATAACATCCCCCTGACTTCCGCTCTTGAGCCCAGCTGCAGTGCCCGCCAGGCAACAAACAGAAACAGCCCGAGCACCATCAGCGAGCCAATCACGCCGAACTCTTCTGCCAGTACGGCAAAGACAAAATCCGTGTGCGCCTCCGGCAGGTAAAACAGCTTCTGGATGCTATTGCCCAGACCTTCACCAAACCAGGCACCCCGACCAAACGCGATCAGGGCCTGGGTTAGCTGATAGCCGCTGCCAAAGGCATGGGCCCACGGGTCCATGTAGGATGTGATGCGCGCCATACGATAAGGCTCCATCCAGATCATCAGGGCAATCAGGATAACCACGCCGACAATCATCACCAGAAACTGGTGAAACCGGGCACCCGCCAGGAAGATCATCCCCATCACGGCTACGGTCAGCACCACCAGCGCACCAAGATCCGGCTCCGCCAGCAGCAGCAGGGCCAGCCCGGTCATCACCAGCATGGGCTTGATAAAGCCACTCCAGCGAGTGCGTACTTCATCAAGATGCCTCACCAGGTATCCCGCCAGATAAATCACCACACACAGTTTGGCAGCCTCTGAGGCCTGCAGGTTAAAGAAGCCAAGGGGAATCCAGCGGACACTGCCATTAATTTCCCGGCCCACCATCAGCACCACCACCAACAGGAAAAATGCCACCAGCAAGCCAACCCAGCTCAGCTGCTGAATCCGGCGGACAGGCACCAGCATCACGCCGCCCATGGCCAACAGCCCCACCACCATAAACAGCAACTGCTTAAAGACGATTCTCAATGGATCACCATAGGTAGCACTGGAAACATCCATGGAGGCTGACCCCACCATCACCAGGCCGATGGCCAGCAGGGCAAGCACAGCCCCGAGCAGGACCATGTCAACGGACACTGACGCCTCCTGCGCCAGGGACTCTTGCCCGGGGAGAAAGCGGTGTTGAACCCGTTTCAGCATAAAATCAAACCATTGACCAGCTCTGCAAATCGATCACCGCGATGCTCAAAGCTGTTGAACATATCAAAACTGGCGCATGCCGGTGCCAACAGCACCGCATCCCCCGGTTTAGCCAATTCTGCGGCAAGGCTGACGGCATCATCCAGACTGGCAACCTTGTGAATCACGGCACTGTTCTTCACTGCCTGCTCAATGGCGGGCCCATCACGGCCAAGCAAAATCAGATGACGGACATAACGCTCGACCGCCGGTTGCAAATCAGAGAAATCCGCCCCTTTACCATCACCACCGGCAATCAGAATAACCTTGCCCTCAAGCCCTTCGCCCAGGCCTTCAATAGCTGCAACACAGGCTCCCACATTGGTGGCTTTGGAGTCGTTAAACCAGGCAACGCCATCTCGCTCACCCAACCATTGGCAACGGTGCTGCAAACCGGGAAATGCCATAAGCGCCTGGAACATGGCACTGGATTCAAGGCCTATCGCCTCACCCAGGGCCAAAGCCGCGAGGGCATTGAGATAATTGTGACGCCCACGGAGTTTCATCTGCCGGGTATTTATCTGCTTTTCCAGTCCCTTGCTCAGCCAGATGCCATCATCGTCTGCAAGTAGCCCCATCTGGCCAAGATCCGGAGTCCCGCTGGTAAATGTCACGGCACCGGCTGTGACCGGCAGCAAAGGGGAAGTAAGAGGATCGTCCCGGTTAAATACGGCAGTTCCGCACCCTTTGTAAATACGCTGCTTGGCCTGATGGTATTCAACCATCGTCGGGTAGCGATCCATATGGTCCGGGCTCAGGTTCAGGACCGTCGCCGCCGTTGCCCGCAGGCTATGGGTGGTTTCCAACTGGAAACTGGAAAGCTCCAGGATATAAACATCAATACTGTCATCATCCAGCAAATCCAGTGCTGGCGTGCCGATATTGCCCCCTACGCCGGGATTAAGCCCCGAACATCTGACCATTTCACCCACCAGCGTGGCCACAGTGCTTTTGCCATTGGAACCGGTAATGGCCACCAGCGGCTTCTTATCTGGCGAGAAAGCCGAGGTAGCATTGACCGCGCGACAAAACAGTTCAATATCACCAATGGCAATGGCACCATTGTCCATCGCCCAGGCAATCGCCGGTTCCGACAGGGCGATACCCGGACTGACCACCAGCTCATCGGCGGCCATTAACCACTGCTCATTGAAACCACCTGTATGCAGGGGAACATCGGGAAACAGCTGACGACACTGTGCTGCACCCGGTGGCCCTTCCCGGGTATCCATCATTTTGAAAGGCAAACCCTGGCTGTAAAGATAACGGGCACAGGATAACCCGGTCTTGCCAAGACCGATAATCACCCGATGACAGCTCGAGCCAATCAGCGGCTGGTTATCTGGCGACTCTTGAGCGGTTGCTTTGACGTTACCCATAAAACCTGTTAGCGAATTTTCAACGAAGCCAGGCCAATCAGGACCAGCACAATGGTAATAATCCAGAATCGTACGATGACCCGGGGTTCAGGCCACCCTTTCAACTCAAAGTGATGATGCAGTGGTGCCATGCGAAATATACGACGACCGGTTAATTTATAGGAGCCCACCTGCAAAATGACAGAGACCGTTTCCATGACAAAAACGCCGCCCATGATAATCAGCACGATTTCCTGGCGAACGATCACCGCGACAACACCGATGGCAGCTCCCAGGGCAAGTGCGCCCACATCACCCATGAATACCTGGGCCGGGTAGGTGTTAAACCAGAGAAAGCCAAGGCCTGCCCCGGCAATGGCCGCACAAAATACCACCAGTTCCCCGGCTCCTGGCACTGCCGGAATCAGCAGGTACTGGGCAAAGGTTGCATGGCCGCTGAGATAGGCAAACACCGCCAGCGCTGAAGCCACCATCACGGTGGGCAAAATGGCCAGGCCATCCAGGCCATCGGTCAGGTTGACGGCATTACTGGAACCGACAATGGTCAGATAGGCCAGCAGCACAAAAAAAGGCCCAAGTTGCAGCGTTACATTTTTGAAGAAGGGAATAATCAGGGTTGTTTCGGTTGCCGATGGCGCGGTGAAAAACAGGAAAAAAGCCGCCCCCAGACCGGCAACCGATTGCCAGAACATTTTCCAGCGAGCCGACAGGCCCCGGGAGTTCTTTTCAACCACTTTGCGGTAATCATCCACCCAGCCAACCGCGCCAAAAATGCCGGTAACGAACAGCACAACCCAGACGTAGCGATTGTTCAAATCTGCCCAGAGCAGGGTACTGATGGCGATACAGACCAGAATCAAGGCGCCCCCCATGGTCGGGGTGCCGGCCTTGCTTAGATGACTTTGCGGGCCATCATCACGGACAGCCTGGCCAATCTGGTAAAAACTCAGTTTGCGAATAAAGTGAGGCCCAATCCACAAGCTCATTACCAACGCCGTGAGGACCCCGAAAATACCTCGCAACGTGAGGTACTTGAACACCAGAAATCCATGGTAATACTGGGCCAAATAATCTGCCAGCCAGACCAGCATCAGGCATCTCCCTTGTAATCAGACCCAATCAGGGCCTGGATAATGTCCAACATCTTCATTCCTTTTGATCCTTTTACCATGATCGCCATACTGTTGCTGTCGGTCGCGTTGTGAAGCTGAGTGTCCAGAAAGGCAATCAACTGTTTTTTATCGTCGAAGTGCTGTCCGCTGCCAAAGGCCGCACTGGCCAGGCGTGCAGCGGGCCCAAAACTCAGAAACTGCTGAATACCCAGTTCCCGGGCATAGCGGCCGATGTCCCGGTGGCGTTCATCGGATATCGCCCCCAGCTCCAGCATGTCACCCAGAACCATAACGGTCCGGCCGCCACAGTCCGCCAGCTGGTCCAGAGCCGCCAGGGTCGCTTTCGGGTTGGCATTGTAAGTTTCATCAATCAGGACCGCACCGGAGGGGTGAACAAAACGTTGCCCCCGCCGCTGATAAGGTCGGGCATTTTCCAGCCCCCGGGCAATAATGTCCAGCGACAAACCACAGGCAACCGCCACCGCCGCGGCGCAACAGGCATTGGTCACCTGGTAGCGCCCCCAGAATGAGAGCTGCAGTGACCGTTGCTGGTTCTGCCTGCGAATATGCAGCGTGAATCGCGTCCCTTCCTGATTGGGGGTGATAGCACTGGCAAAACAGTGCGCCCCGGGACTCTGGGCACTGAAACTGATAATCCGTCGACCGGACTTTTGCAGAACCCGTTCACACCACTGAGCGTAGAACTGATCATCCATATTAAGGACTGCGGTGCCATTTTCTGGCAGGGCATCCAGAATAAAGCCTTTTTCCCGGGCCACCCCTGCAACACTCTGCAAATCAGCCAGATGGGTTTCAGCGGCATTGACGATCACCGATACGTCAGGGCGACCCATAGTGGCAATGTATTCAATTTCACCGGGAGCGCTGGTGCCCATCTCAACCACGGCAAACTGATGGGATTCGTTGATTCTTAACAACGTTAATGGTGTGCCCAACGCATTATTCAGGTTGCCTTTTGTTGCCAGTGTTGGGCCTGCCTCGGAGAAAATGGCCAGCAACATCTCTTTGACCGATGTTTTGCCGCAGGAACCGGTCACGCCGACCAGAGTTCCGGCAAAACGATTACGGTTGGCGGCTCCCAACAGCCCAAGTGCCTGTTCGGAATTTGCCACAACTATTTGTGGCAAAGCGGCACCGCTGACATAGTGCTCTGTCAGGGCAGCAACAGCGCCTGCCGCCCGGGCCTGGCCGAGGTAATCGTGTCCGTCAAAGCGGGGACCTTGAATAGCAATAAACAGATCACCCGGTTGCAACGTTCGGGTATCAATGCTGACACCGGTGATGGACAACTCAGCGTCTGGCAGATCATGCAACTGACCGTTAACAATCTCGGCCACTATCGAAAGAGGCAGTGATTCAATCATGCCTGCAGGCCCCCTTGCACATTTGGCGATGGAACGCTGGTGCATTGCGATTGCAATACCAGCTGAACCTGCTCTGCATCATCGAAGTGGTGTCGCACACCCTGAATTTCCTGATAGTTTTCATGCCCCTTACCCGCGATCACGATAATGTCACCGGTACCGGCGGAGGTAATGGTGGAACTGATAGCTTCAGACCGGTCAGCAATCACCTGAATACGCCGACGATCATTCTGGGCAATACCGTCCAGGGCATCAGCGATGATCTGCAGGGGATCTTCCGTTCTGGGATTATCACTGGTCAGCACTGCCTTATCCGCACCACGCAGGGCGGCTAACGTCATCAAAGGTCGCTTGCCCCTGTCCCGGTCACCACCACAACCATAGATACAGACAATATTCCCGACATCTTTTTCGCAATCTTTTGCAGAAGGCTGCATTTTCACAATTTGAGCACGGTGCTCACGCAATGAACAAAGCACACTGTCAATGGCATCCGGCGTATGGGCATAATCAACCAACACCAGCGGCTGAGGGCCACCGCCAAACTGCTGCATCCTGCCAGGAGGGGCAGAAATCAGCGCGATGGCGGCCAGAAGGCGATCCAGTGCATACCCCTGGACACCCAGCGCCGCAATAACCGCCAACAGATTTTCCAGGTTAAAACGCCCCAGCAATGAAGTAGCCAATGTACCCACACCCCAGGGCGTATGAATGGTTGCCCTGAAACCCTGTGGTAACGCCTCAATGTGACTGAGGTACACATCTGCTGAAGCATCTTCCAGGGACCAGGTGGTGATATTGGCATTCGGTGGGCAGGATGACAGCATCAACGGTGCAAACGCATCATCTTTACCAATAACCGCATACCGGTATGTACATTGGGAAAACAGCCGGGCCTTGGCCGCTGCATAGTTCTCCAGGGAGCCGTGATAATCCAGATGATCGCGACTGATATGGGTAAACAGCGCCACTTCAAAAGAGACCCCGGACACCCGACCCTGGTCAAGCCCGTGGGATGAAACCTCCATGGCCAGAGCCTGCACGCCATCCGCTACCAGCTGCCCCAGGTACTGTTGCAGGGTGATCACATCACTGGTGGTATTTAATGAAGCCTCCATCTGCCCGGGCATGCCCCGCCCCACCGTGCCCATCAGGGCACAGGGCTTGCCCAGCTGGCCAAGGATTTCAGCGATAAACCAGCAACAGGAGGTTTTGCCATTGGTGCCGGTAACGCCAATAATGCTCAATTGTTCAGAAGGTTGCCGATAAAAACGATTAGCCAGAGATCCAACCTTGCCGCTGAGGTCCGGAACAAAAAAAACAGACTCACAGCCCTTTGCAGCAGACAGATCAAACCCTTCGCTATCGTCCACCAGCACCGCAGCAGCCCCTTTTTCCAGGGCATCGGCTATGTAGTGACGGCCATCAGACTGAATGCCGGGAATGGCAATAAACAACTCACCCCCGGTAATCCTGCGACTATCGAGGGTCAGATGACTCAGCTTCTTGTCGACCGCTACCCCCGGCAGCTGCAGTTCGGCAAGCACGCCATTGAGAGTATTCTCTTGCTCAGCTGTCATTGCTTTTTGCTTTACCCTTCTTTCAACGGTGGAGAAACGCTTCTCTCATCCAGCGCCCAGGGGATAAACGCCATACGCCGATCGCCCCCCGGATTGCCCAACTCATCGGGCTCAACCCCCAGCATGCGCAGTGCCCCGGCGGCCACCCTGGAAAATACTGGTGCGGCGATCAGACCACCGTAATAGTTCTTGCCGGAGGGATCATCAATAATGACCACCATGGCGAACCGGGGATTATCAATCGGTGCCAAACCGGCAAACATGCCAATGTAGCGATCCTTGATATAACCGTTTGGCCCTACCTTCCTGGCCGTTCCGGTTTTTCCCCCAACCTCAAAGGCGTCAATCATGGCCCGGCCACCGGTGCCACCATGGACCACCTCCCGAAGCATTATTCTCAGATCATCCGCAACCTGCTGATCCATTACCCGGACACCCTCAGGCACCACATCCCGCTTGATCAGGGAGACAGGGCGCATCATGCCACCAGAACCAAGTACGGTATAGGCCTGGGCCAGTTGCAACGGTGTCACGGTCAAACCATAGCCAAAGGATAATGTGGCAATTTCAATATCACTCCAGCGATCCCGATAAGGCAAATAGCCCGGGTTTTCACCGGGAAAACCGGTTCCGGTGCTTTGCCCAAGGCCCACTCTCTGGAGCAGATCCAGCACCTTGTCCGGACCAATGGCCAGCGCCATTTTTGAAACCCCGACATTACTGGACTTTCTCAGCACAGTGGTCACATCAATAGCGCCGTAGTTCCGGTTATCCTTTACCTGGTCCCTGCCCAGTCGCAGGTAACCGGGGGCGGTATTAATCACTGAGTCAGTGTGAAACTCACCAGACTCCAGGGCCGCCGCCACCGCAAAAGGTTTCAGCGTTGACCCCGGCTCGACCATATCCGTCACCACCCGGTTGCGCATTTTATGGGCCTGCATATCAGCCCGGTTATTGGGGTTGTAGGCAGGCTGGTTAACCATTGCCAACACTTCCCCGGTCCTGACATCGAGCATGATCAAAGAGCCAGCCTTGGCCTTGTGCTGCTCAACCGCCTTTTTCAACTCACGGTAAGCCATATACTGAAGCCTCAGATCAATACTGAGCATCAGTTCCTTGCCGGGGCTGGCACTTTTCATCAGCTCCGCCTGCCGGGCGAGCTGGCCCTTGCGGTCTTTGAGCACCCTGCGCTGACCGGGTTCACCGGACAGCCACTCATTGTAGGCCAACTCCAGACCTTCCTGACCAGACTCATCGATATTGGTAAAACCAACCAGATGGGCGGTCACCTCAGCCGCAGGGTAATAGCGCCGATGCTCATTTATAGCCCCGACGCCCGGCACCCTTAATGCCATGACCCTTGCTCCCTGCTCCGGCGTCAACTGACGTTTAAGGTAGATAAAATCACGGCTTTTGCCGACTTGCACCCGATCCGACAACCACCTGTGGGTAACGCCCAACTCACGGGCCAGCACCTGCCAGCGGTCACTGGCCTGATACAGCACTTCAGGGTCAGCCCAGATCGTCATAACCGGTGTGCTAACCGCCAGCGGGTCGCCGTTGCGGTCAAAAATTACACCTCTGTGTGCAGCGACCGACTCATAACGGACGGAACGTTTATCACCTTCATTTTGCAGAAACTGCCGATCCAGCAATTGCAGATCGACAATCCGGTAACCAATAGCCAGCCCGGCAATCAGCAGAACCGATTGCAGCATTTTCAACCGCCACTTGCGTACCAGAATATTAACCATGCGGCCAGCCCAATCACCAACCTTACCCTTTGCAGCTGACCGGTTGCGCCGTGCTACTTTATGTCCCTGGGCCCGCCCCTGAATCATGGCAGAACCATCTCTATCTGGCTGTTCTTTGGCACATCCATGCCCAGTTTCTCCCTGGCAACCTGTTCAATTTTTCCCGGCGCTGTCAGTGTACTGTGTTCCAGCAACAACTTACCCCACTCAACCTGGGCACTGTTCCGGTTCTCCAGCTCCTGCTGTATCTGGTTATGTAGCAGACGATTCTCGTAGGAGACATGACCCACAGACAATCCCGACAACACCACCAGCAACAGCAACCCAAGGACAGCACCGTAAGAGCGGATAAGATGCATACACACCAGAAGACCACTATCGCCCATCATCAAACCAGCTTTTCTGCCACACGCATAACCGCACTTCGCGCCCTGGGGTTTTCCTGCACCTCCTGTTTGGAGGGTTTGACCGCCTTGCCCAGACTTTTCATCCGCCGATGCAACTGGTCATCCGTCACCGGCAGCCAGCTTGGCAGATCATCCCCTCTTTGATGCTTGCGGATGAAGCGTTTGACAATTCTGTCTTCCAATGAGTGAAAGCTGATAACCACCAGTCGGCCACCGGGCTGCAATTTTTCCAGGGCCCGATCCAGGCAAACCACCAGATCATCCAATTCCCGGTTAATGTGGATTCTGATGGCCTGGAACGCCCGGGTAGCCGGGTGTTTGCCCTTCTCTCTGGTGGGGCAGGCTGCGGCAATAATATTGGCAAGCCGCCGGGTGGTCAGAATCGGTTCAATCTCCCTTTCCCTGACAATGGCCCTGGCCATCCTCCGGGAAAAGCGGTCTTCGCCATATTCCCAGATAACCCGGCTGATCTCCTGTTCTTCCGCCCGTGCCAGCCAGCCAGCGGCACTTTCTCCATGCTGATGATTCATGCGCATATCCAGAGGTCCTTCTTGCAGGAAGCTGAAACCTCTTTCAGGATCATCCAGCTGAGGCGAAGAAACTCCCAGATCCAGCAATATCCCATCCACCAACTGGTCACCATTGACTGAATCAACATCGGTAAAAGAACCATGATGGATTGCAAACCGCGGGTCTTTATGGGCCAGCTCGACACCGGTGGCAATGGCCGCTGGATCTTTATCAATGCCAATCAGCCGTCCCTGTTCTGTCAGGGTGTCCAAAATAAAACGACTGTGGCCGCCTCTGCCAAAAGTCCCATCCACATAGACTCCACCGGGGTCGGTCAGCAATGCATCGACCGCCTCATTCAGTAGCACTGTTTTATGCTTAGCCACCCCATTTTCGGGCGTCACC
This sequence comes from Endozoicomonas sp. ONNA2, assembly GCF_024606365.1. Lineage (GTDB taxonomy): Bacteria > Pseudomonadota > Gammaproteobacteria > Pseudomonadales > Endozoicomonadaceae > Endozoicomonas. Next base: position 1,335 of record NZ_JAHHPO010000043.1, on the reverse strand, counting down.
ATTTTATTGCCACCTTTATCGTCACCTGCCTGGCAACAGGATTTAACAATTTCATACACTTTTCACGACGCTTTCCTGACTCAAAAACAGCAAAGTGATTTACAAAGAGAGCGACTGCAATTCCATCGGAACCTCTTCTGACTCACTGGCTTCTTTCAGGTACTGGTCACGGCGCTCATTCCAGCAACCTTCATCCCAAAGCTCGAATTTCTTGCCCTGGCCCAGCAAAATACTGCGCTTTTCAAGACCGGCGTAGTCACGCAACAGTGGAGGGATAAGAATACGCCCATTGCCATCAAGCTCAACATCGGTGGCGTGCCCAATCAAGAGCCTCTGAATCCGGCGGGTCATTGGATGAAAACTGGGAAGTGCTTCAATTTTCTGCTGAATCAGCTCCCACTCATCCAGCGGATAGATCAGCAGGCAAGGTTCGTCAGTGTCAATCGTGGCCACCAGGGCACCATCACAGCGATCCCGCAACACCTGCCGATAACGGGCCGGTATGGCAAGACGGCCCTTGGCATCCATATTGATGGCATTTACACCGCGAAACACTCTACCTACCTACCTTCCTACCTTCTCCCCGGTGCCCGAAACTCTTACGACACACGCCGATTATTAAGGACACTGATCAGAGCCAATTCCATTCAGCCCCCATCTTGCCCCACCGTTCTGCCCACCGTTCTGCCCACCGTTCTGCCCACCGTTCTGCCCACCGTCTTGGCCACCACCTTGTCCCAGAATAGTCCACTTTACACCACTAAAACACACTATAGGAATCTGAAAAACCCACGTCAAGCAGGGGTTTTGCCGCTTCCCATTCAATATTGGACAAGCCAATAAAAGGACAGTTTAAAAATGTCTATAGAAAGCCTTTATACATAGGGCAAAACGGAATCTCCGGAGAAATTAAAGAACTATGATGCAGTTTTTTTTAAAGGCAGTAACAACGGATACAGCACACGTTTATAGCGAAGAAGGCTAAACCGGTTCTTGGTAATGGACGTCCTGACAACCACAGAAAAGCCAACAGACAAGCCAACGTCAAGGGGGAGAAAGAGTCGCGAGCCAGCCTGTAAGCCGGGTTCTGTCCAGCCTGCCAACGCAGGCCTGGGCAGTCATTCATCTGGGATGCCTGTCACCAGACACCTCAAGCAACCTACCCGAATCCAGTGCGGGTCACACCTGCAGGATTCCTATTTGGTCTTGCTCCGGGCGGGGTTTACCGTGCCATGGACTGTTACCAGCCATGCGGTGCGCTCTTACCGCACCCTTTCACCCTTACCGGCCAATTTCTTTTCAACAAACGTTGTCCGGAACACTGGCTTAGGCGGT
>NZ_JAHHPO010000492.1 GCF_024606365.1 Endozoicomonas sp. ONNA2 | reverse complement strand
TGTGGAGCAGTTACCGTTATACCCTCGGTGAGCTGCCTTCACCAGACTGGCTGGCTACGGATGCCATGCTGTTGCAGTTTTCAGAGGTTCGGGAGCGGGCCTGTGAACGGTTTGTTGCTTTTGTGCTGGCAGGAGTCGGCATTAATATCTGGGTGCATCTCAAACAGCAGATCTATCTGGGGGATGATCAGTTTGTTTCGGACCAACAGCAATATATTGAAAATCCGGTGAAAGGTAAGGCGCTTTCTGAAGTGCCCCATAAGCAGCAGCGCAAACCTGCCAAGTCTCTTGATTTTTATCAGGGGAATTATGATTCTCTGGAAGCGGCTGTGTGCGCAGCTTTTGGTTCAGGCGGCTATACCCAAAAAGCCATTGCTGATTTTTTTGGGCTGCATTATTCCACGGTGAGTAAGATGATTGCCCGACAGGGGTGAAGCCTCAGCTTGACATGGCACGTTCCGGGGAATGCATGCAACCTTTTATAAAAAAGGAAGCAGAAACTTTTACGGGCAGCGTTCCTCAAACCTGTTCCGATTCACTCATAACCCCCCATCCAGCCCAGAATTTTCAAGGCTTCCTTCGAATTGCCGGTTTCTGCTCTGGCCAGGTATCGGTTACAGGTATCAAACTTGCCAAAGCTATGGCTTCTCCAACGACGTCACAACCGGCAGAGCTCCCAGCTTCTTTCGGCTCTCAAAGCTGTAGAGTGTTTTGGCTCCTTTGCTATTGGCACGGCGGGCAATCAGGCAGTCAGAAAAATCCACATTGGGATATTCTTTGTAGTCCATGAGTGCGCATAGCAAGGCATTCCAGTCTTCAAAATGAAAGCGGGTGTTACAGGCGAGTTGTTTGAGTGCATGGTGTATTTCTGTTTTGTTCAACTCGAAGGCTGTTTCCAGTACCCACTCCGTTTCGGCCAGTACGATGTCTGACAGGAAAACGGAGTCTGCAGAGTTAATGGTTGCAACTGCAGCGGTTGCCTGCCATGCCGGGTTGCGGACATCGGTCGGCTCTAACAGGTAGCGCAGTAATACATTGGTATCAACAGCAATCATGTTTTATCCCGGAATTTATTGGCGGCTTTGCTCTTGAGCGCTGATTTAACCGCCTGCGTTGTGATGGTTACTCCTTCTGGGTTGGCCGGGGAGATAGAACCAGCGAGGTCGTCCGATGAGACTTTAACCAGGTGAGCAACACCATCCCGTTCGAATACCTGTATGAAGTCACCAGGCTCTAGCCCAAGCTTATTGCAGATACTTTGTGGAATGGTCACTTGCCGTTTTGCTGTTAATTTGTGCATGCTATTTCGCTCTGGTATTACTTTTATATAATAGTAATACTTAAGATAGGCTGAAGTTGCGGTTTCAGCAAGGGCCCGGAGTTTTAAAGCCTGAAAGAAACCGGGAGGCTTTCATTGTGCATAATCGCTGTCGTTTATATGAATGTGACGTTCAGGAAATTCTGCTGACCGAAAACCAGTCCACCTATATACCCATTGGCGTGGTGCATCGAAAGGCTTTTTTTTTACGAGATGCCGGCAAGTTTGACCTTGAGCTGTTTGAGGTACAGAGCGGGGGGGTATCTGGGGGAGGATGATATTGTGCGGTTTGAAGATACGTATGGGCGTACTTGAGTTGTGAGGTGTAGGTTGTGAGGTTTGCGATTTGAGGGAATGGTTCTGAAGTCCCACACAAGCAGAAACGGAAACCGGCAAGACCCCTTGAGTTGTACCGGGCCAGTTTTGATTCTCTAGGAGCCTGTCCGAGAATAGCGCCCGTAGCGAGGATGGCAGAAAATTGAGGA
>NZ_JAHHPO010000491.1 GCF_024606365.1 Endozoicomonas sp. ONNA2 | reverse complement strand
GTATAAAAATCAGAAAATTCCAGATTTAAATGAGGGGTGCTGAATAGTTACCTTTTTTTAATTCCGGCGGGTATTACGAGGCCGCCGAAATTCCCCACTGCGTGAGACACCACTCGCCCTGACTGAGTGTCTTTTCCGGGTTGTGTGATGTTGATGCGATAGCTCTTGCTTCCGAGGCGCTCACGTGAACGTTTCAACTCGATCAGCGGCTGGCCATTTTCGTCTGGCAAATTCAACAGATAATCGAGGGTATGGGGGAGCTCCTTCTCACCTTGGGCCACATCAAACACCAGGTTTGTTGCGATTTGGTTTTCTTTGAGTAGTGGCCGCACCCAAGGGTAATTCGCCAGAATAGTTGTCATCAGTCGGGTATTTACGCCATTCAGGGCAGCATGGATAAAGGCGTATAATGCCAGCGGCACTTGTCTCCCCCAGCCGGGGGTTTCAGAATTTACTGTTTTGCGGGCGTGCTTTTTCAGGGATATTTTCGTTAGTGACATCAGTGAATTGTCATCAATGAGAGAATTTTCCCTTAACGTGAAGAGTCGGCAGAGCAGATGCTTCTTGCCATAGGTCAACTGTGTGATGTCACTATCTTTGGCTTCCAGCAGTGTACCCAACATATTCCAGTGTTTGTTGCGATATGCCACAATTAGCGGGGTATCCCCGAGTATTGAGCAGCAGGGTGGTGTTTCAGATACTGTGAAGCAGCAAATAGTGTCACAGTAATCGCTTTTCCCATACTTGTGATTGATATCAACGCCCGCACGCCGCAGGCCTGCTTCAACAGCGACCATGTTCTTTCCCGCTGCCATCCGGTGGAGCCAGGTACTGACAGAGGATCGCATAAACTGCTGCAATAATTGTTGTTCCCGGTGCCGGGGGTGCACCGGATCAGGGGGGGTTAACGTGAAGAATGCATAAACCGCTTCCATGATGAACCATTCCGGTGGAGGCTGCTTCGGAGCTGATGATAGCCAGCCAATAAAGTAGGCCAGTAAGCTATGGTCAGTAACGGCCCTGTCGGGATTATCGGGCAAGCCGCAGATGCGCAGCAATGCACTGTGCAGGATTTCCCAGTCCCTGGCAGGAACCAGGCGTTGTTCTGCCATATTTTCCAGATTTTCGCTTTCCCGGATCATCTGCGGATTTCGGTCAGGAATCGATAAAGGGGGCGGGCGAACTTCCACCGGCTCAGTGACAATGGCATCTGAGGTTGCGCAGTTTGAGAGGTTTACTTCAGAATAAATCCTGAGGTTTTTGTCTGGTACTTTAGCAGTGTCTTTTGCGGTCGTGGGGTTGTCGTTGTCTGGCATGGATTCCGGCAATGATTCAGCGCAGCGGCTGGCCAGTGATATGGTGACAGGGGCAGGCGTACCATTTGCCACCATGGCGGATGTGTCAACAGCGAGCGATTGACTTTGAGAATCGGTTGCCATGGTCACGAAATGGGTGCCACTGTTACCAGTTGGCTGAGAAATTGATGATCCTTGCTCCGATGCGAGACCTTGACAGGGCCGTTGCGTTTCTGGGGTTAGTTTGTTCATAGGGTCTACCTGTCAATTACCCAAGATCTAATGCTTTAGTCAATAACTGGCCGGAAAAGTTCAAGGCCAGTTTGTCTGAAACTATTTGTTGGCTGTTCCTCATTTTGAGCGGGTGATTTAGTATATTCTGAACTACTCAGGGCAAGGATGCCGAGATTCGTGATAAGCAACTGTATGCCAAAATACCCGGGCTTAAAAACCGTGGTATGTCGAGGATGTCGAACTCTCGGCTTCATAGGGTGATGTAAAGGTATTCATCCAACACGATGGAAAAAAGCCTGTAAATACAGTGTTTGTGACACCATCTGTCCAGGTTATGATCATGTCATTCTAAGCTGGAGAAACCCGGATAACTGCCAATTTAAAACCATCCTTGTTGCCCGTGTACCTCGTGCTAATTGTCCTGAACATGGTGTATTGGCAACCCGGGTTCCCCGGGAGGCTGTCCGAGGATAGACTACCCTACGCGGCAACTGCTCCTGCGCTATTCTCGGACGGCCTCCTGGTCAAAATAAAAATAATACGGAAGATTGCTATTTCCATGTGGTGCGAAGCAGTAGCATTCACACTAACAACTGTTTACAGTTGGGCCAGACGAGCTAGAATTCGAATATGTATATTTATACAGTATAGAGAGTAATTAATGGCTACTGGCATAGGCAAACATGAAAAACAGACTGAGGATGCATTATTAGCAGGCGGAATCAAAACAGAGCCTTTCTCTTTGCCAGATTGTTCTTCTGAAATTTCGCTCCAATACTCTAATAAAATCACTCCGGAGCAAATATTTGCATGTCTAAGACATGACTACATATCTGTATCCACAAAAGGAAAGATCAGCGCGGTAGACAGCGTTCCTGTAGACAGCTTTATGCTTGCAGACAATTTTTATGGATTGCGTAAGCTGCACGAATCCTACAGTGGTAAGGTAAGACTGATCTACCTTGATCCACCATACGGAACAGGAATGGAGTTTCACTCCCGAAATTTGGAACATGCATACAAAGATATTTTAGGGAATGCATCCTGGATTGAAATGATACGCAGAAGACTGATTCTTATGCGTGAGCTTCTGGCTAGTGATGGCTCGATATATGTCCATATTGGCCATCAAATGTTGTTCCATTTAAAAGTCGTCATGGATGAAGTCTTTGGGGCAGCGAACTTTAGAAGTCTTATCACTAGAAGAAAATGTAGCTCCAAGAACTCTACACGAAAGCAATATCCCAATTTACACGACTATATTCTTTTTTATAGTAAGTCAAAAAACTGGGTATTCAATCAGCCTGGAATACCTGCAGCAGATGACTGGGTTGAAAAAGAATATCCAAAAGTAGATGTAAAAGGTCGTTACAAGCTAGTTCCTATTCATGCTCCTGGTGTGCGTTATGGTGCAACAGGTGGGGAATGGAGGGGAATGTTTCCACCTAAGGGAAAGCACTGGCAATACACTCCTGCCAAGCTTGATGCATTTGATGAAAAAGGTGAGATTTATTGGTCTAAAAACGGCAACCCTCGTAGAAAAGTATATTTGGAGTCTGAAAAAAGAATCCCTTTAACGGATTTATGGGATTGCTATAGGGATGCTCATCACCAAAGCAAAATGATTACTGGGTATCCTACTGAAAAGATACTTGGATATGTTAAAGATGATAGTTGAAGCGTCATCAAACCCGGGAGATATTGTCCTGGATCCATTTTGTGGTTCTGGAACTACTATCCATGCTGCCAGAGAGCTTGGTCGTCATTGGATAGGTATTGATCAGTCATTCACAGCTGCTAATGCAACATTGACAAGGATGAGACATGGTTTAAAGAAAATGGGGGATTATGTAAATCAGGATACAAGTCAGAGAAATCTTCAGCTAGAATCTAATGCTTTTTTGACCACAAAAGATAACTTTATCATCGACAAAGATGTATATGATCACTATCCAGAGGAAGTGATAGAACTAAGCAAGGTTTGAATGCTAAGGGTAGGGAGCTTAAAAATATCCTCTACCCATACTTTTTCAGGATATTAACCATTCACTCGTTAGGCGCAAGGGTGCAGTCTTTAAAGTTGTCACTCTTACTCTACCATCCCAAGATCCGTCTAGGAGCCTGTCCGAGAATAGCGCCCGTAGCGAGGATGGCAGAAAATTGAGGA
>NZ_JAHHPO010000490.1 GCF_024606365.1 Endozoicomonas sp. ONNA2 | reverse complement strand
TAGCTGAACAGGGCTATTGATGCTTGAATAATGGATTTAGCGAATGGTTACGTCAGTACTGACCTTGCTGAACTTAAGTTATTGATACTTATAATGATGCCAGCTTTACGCCAGAAAAATTGCGGATTTAAAACAAGACATTCGAATTCTGAGAGGAGAACTCCACAACCCACTTCCACAGATTAAACAGATTTTTCTCTGGCACCAGATCCTGTGCTGGCAATTGATTTATTCTGCCAGATTTAACCAAACGCCAGCCAGATACCCACCCCCATCATCAAAGAGCCGGCAATCCGGTTCATCACCCGTACGTTACCGCTTTTTTGCAGAAAATGTCGCAGCGTTCTGCCACCGGCTGCGTATATATTCAGGCAGATAAATTCAATAACCAGAATAATAGCCACCAGAATAACCAACTGTGGAGCCAACGGCAGATCTGCAGCAATAAACGGTGGCAGTAAAGAGATACAGAATGCCCATCCCTTGGGATTGGCTACTGCGGTCACAAACCCCTGAACCATCAGTTCTCGGGCACACGTCTCGTGTGGTTGCTGCCCCTCATGGGGAATGGCCATTTTCCCCCTGGACAGCCACATCTGCCCCCCAAGGTAGAACAAATACACACCCCCAACCCACTTAAACACCGTGAAAGCAGCCGGATAGTTCAGCAGCACTGCAGCTACACCGACCACGGCCAGCACGGCAATAAGCCCAACGCCAACCAGTTCTCCCAACATCATCCACAGTGCCCGGCGAATACCCACGGTCATCCCCAGCGTCATGGCCAGTGTCATGCACATGCCCGGGGTGGCAGAAACAAAGAAAAACGTGGGAACAAACAGAACCAGCAGTGATGTACTGACCATATTAATTGAATTCCAGAAGCATCTGCCTATCGCCTCAAAATAGCTATCCATCGTCCGATATTCAGCAAGCTTGCCAGAGCCGCAGCAACATAGGTCCCGGCTGCTGCCTTGAGGACTTTTCTGGCCCCCGGTAGATCCTCTTTGGCCAGATAACCTTCTTCCAGAATCGGCAGCGCCTTGTTAAAGCTGGCATCCATCTCAACGGGCAAGGAATTGTCTGTAAATAACTTCCACATATTCAGATGCTCCACCGCAATCATC
>NZ_JAHHPO010000042.1 GCF_024606365.1 Endozoicomonas sp. ONNA2 | reverse complement strand
ACAGTGCCAGCACAAGGAGTCAGAAATATATGATTTCATATGGTTAGCTACTTATTACCAAAACACAGAACTCCAAGGGCGCAGATGAAACTATCAATAACAGGCGCTGATAAATGCGCAGAGCTGCTGGATCAGCACATGCCACGCTGGAAAGTCTTTATACAACTGGCTCGCCTTGATCGCCCTATCGGCATTTATCTACTGCTATGGCCAACGCTCTGGGCACTTTGGCTGGCGGCCAAGGGGATACCCTCAATTGATAACCTTGTGGTGTTCATGCTTGGGGTGGTTCTGACCCGAAGCGCTGGCTGTGTGATTAATGACTATGCCGACCGACATTTTGATGGTCATGTAAAACGAACCCTGCAGCGTCCCCTGGTGAGTGGCAAGATAACCCCGAAAGAAGCCTTGATATACGCCGCCTGTCTTTTTTTCGTGGCCTTCCTACTGGTATTGACCACCAATGCCCTGACCATCTATCTATCCTTTGCCGCCTTGCTACTCGCCTCAGCCTACCCTTTTGCCAAACGACACACTTATTTGCCACAAGTGGTACTGGGTGCTGCTTTTGGCTGGTCCATCCCCATGGCATTCGCCGCCGAGGCCGACACATTGACCACGCAGACATGGCTGTTGTTTACCGCTAATTTGCTATGGACTGTCGCCTACGATACCCAGTATGCCATGGTGGACAGGGACGATGACCTGCAGATCGGCATTAAGTCAACCGCTATTTTATTCGGCGAAATGGATAATCTGATGATTGGCTGTTTTCAGGCGTTTACCCTGATAGCCATGGTGATGTTGGGGTTGCAGCTGGAGTTGGCCTGGCCATTCTATGTCAGCCTTGTTGCTGCAGCCGCTGGCTTTTCCCGCCAACAATGGTTAACCCGTAACCGTGAAAGAGACCCTTGTTTCAGAGCGTTTCTTTCTAACCATTGGGTTGGCGCAGCCATATTCCTTGGTATCGCCTGTTCTGTGTGACGACGAATGATTGTCTGTCTGGCCTTATAGAAGGTTGAGCCGAAAGTGTTCAACCTTCACCTCCCCGGAATAAACAAGTTCTCCCCTTTAGCACTGCAACAACGGGAAAACAGCAGCTCATGAGCTGGGCGCAACCGGCCTGCATTCCAGCAAATTGACAGCGTAAAGACATTGTCGGCCTTTATGG
>NZ_JAHHPO010000489.1 GCF_024606365.1 Endozoicomonas sp. ONNA2 | reverse complement strand
GTCTAAAAAGTCAGAAATTTTTAGTAAATAGAACCACTATTCACTAAAAATTTCTTCCGACTTTTTATCCTCAATTTCTCGCAATCCTCTCTACGGGGACGCCCGGTCGGGCGCTATTCTCGGACAGCCTCCTGGTACTAAAAAAGCTGAACTCAAATATCCGGAGCTATCTGCCTTATCCAATCCAACAGTTCAACGATATTGGTATAGACACCCGGGTAACCCGGTACAGCACAGCCATACCCCCAACTCACCACACCCAGCTGGTACATGGTGCCCTGGTGGTGATAAACCAGGGGGCCACCACTATCCCCCTGACAGGAGTCTTTTCCTCCTTCATCAAAGCCAGCGCACAACATGCTTTTGGTGATTGCTCCGTCATAATGTTCCCCGGAGTTGCAAAGTTCTCTATCCACATAGGGAACCTGAACCACCTGCAACGTGTCGGGCTGCCCCTTCCCGTACCCCAGGGTTCCCCAGCCCATCGCCTCAAGTACTGATGATTTATTAATCCCGGCAAATAGCTCTTCAGAAATCAGAGCAACAGGTTCAATACCCTCAACGTCCTGCTGTAATTCGATAATGGCAATATCGTTATCCTGGGTTTCATTGTTATAGCCAGGGTGTGTATAAAACCTTGCTACCTGGTAGAACCTGCCATTATCCGGTTCACTGAGTTTATGCCCCCCGAGCCAGACGGAAACATAGTCTGCATCATCCTCAACGGCCTCGACACAATGGGCGGCCGTCAGGACATACTTTTCGCCAATATAGGCCCCGCCACAAAAATGAATCTGTTCCAATACCTTTAATGACGCCATGTATGGACGGGAAAATGGAGAAAGCTCATCACCACCAACAATTCTTATGCCTGAATAGGCACTGGTCTGTTCAGGATGCGCACTGGTGGCAAACAGAAGAACCAGATGACACAGTACCAAAAAGGCTATTTGTCTGTTTTTTTTCAATAGTGAATTCCCTTTCAACAGCATTTCCTCAACGATGTCAATGATCTTATAGCTTTGATTTCTGTCTCTTGACAAGGCGGTTTAAAGCACCCAATGAGTGTAAGTGCGCATAAGTCCATGCCAGCCAGCCAGATTCAAACCAGCTTTTCACTTTTTCTCCCGGGATAGCACTCAGTTTATTCTCATCAATAGTAAACAACCCTTCGAGTCTTATGGGCTTATCCTTGTCCAGAAGAATCTGGAGATTAAACGGAGTAAGCATATCAAGCACTTTTAACTCCTTACAATATTCCAGGGTATGCTTGTACTGCTGATCATAGTTATTAAGAAATTGAATAATGTTATTCAATGTTTCTGTATTTTCGCCATCATTACTGAACAACGCCTCACCGTCCTTGCCATTAAACTGACTGGCTTTCTGATCAAAGCAGACAGTACCCTCATCGGTCAGGGCGAAAGGATAGCGGCGAATGAAAGCGGGAATATAGCTGTCGCTCCAGCTGCCCGCCTCACCGAGATGCTTATGGCCTGCGTCCATCAGAGAGAGAAGGGCAAGGGGAAAAAAATTGCCCTGTTCATCCTTACTGAAGAGTACAGGCATATCACGACTTGCTTCAAAAAACTCAATGCCTGTCAAGGGCACAGAGTTCACTTCTTGCGTGAATGAATAATTTTCAGATGCCTTGAACTTGAGGGTCTTGTGAACATCGCGGTTCAGTAGTGCCGGTTCATTGTAAAACAGTAATGCTGCCATAGTCAGGGGCCGCCTCTCTTGTTGTGTCTGGCTACAAAGCCACTTGTAGAATAGTTATAAGAAATTTTTTAAGCTGACTTTGGTCGGAAATTTTTGCACAGCATATTAAAGGTATCAACGAATAAAATGTTATATGATTGTGAGTATTAAACAATTGCTGCAGCATAAAGTAACAGTGCTCAATAATCACTCAATTGCCAGCCCCTGTTCATGACTTGATAGTCAGGGCTAAATCCATATTTTTGATGTTTCCCCCGGGGAATACCAAGGATTACTGCACCCATGTCCACTGAAACCCTGCAACTGACCGAGACACTTTATCAATACATTTATCATGTTGGTTTACGTGAGCACCCGGTATTAAAAGAGCTGCGTGAACTGACCAGCCACCACCCCAACCGAATGATGCAAATATCGGCCGAGCAAGGGCAGCTGATGGCCATGCTGGCAAAACTGACCAATGCCCGCAGGACCATCGAAATTGGTGTGTTCACCGGTTACAGTGCGCTCTGTGTGGCCCTGGCACTCCCGGAAGACGGGGAGGTAGTTGCCTGCGATATCAGCAGTGAATATACCGACATAGCCAAACCCTACTGGGAAAAAGCCGGTGTCTCCAAGCGGATCAAACTTCACCTTGCCCCGGCATCGGAAACCCTGGATCAACTGATCAGAAACTGTGCACAGAATCAGTTTGACATGGCCTTTATTGATGCGGATAAAACCGGTTACGACGCCTACTACGAACAGTGCCTGCAGCTTGTTCGTCCTGGCGGATTGATTCTTATCGATAACGTGCTGTGGAGTGGAAAAGTAGCAGATGCAGAGGCAAGTGATGAAGACACTGCAGCCCTGAAAGCATTAAACCGGAAAATTTACGACGATAGCCGTGTGGATATGATGATACTGCCTGTTTCCGATGGGCTTACCATTGCCATCAAGCGTTAAGGAGGACGAGCCCAATTAAGGCATCCGGTTCCTTACAAAGCGTTTTGGCCAGGAGGCTGTGCGAGAATAG
>NZ_JAHHPO010000488.1 GCF_024606365.1 Endozoicomonas sp. ONNA2 | reverse complement strand
ATGACAAGGTTGAATCTAAGGACCTGGCGAGTTGGCTATATTTCTGTAATAAATATTTTTGCAAGGAGGATCAACGTAAAGTCTTAACCATTCTCACGGACATGATGTCAAATCCGGCCAACAAGCAGATCGTCATGAGCGTTTTGGCGGGTATCCGTAACCACCCGCAAGAAGATGCAAAACCTGCGCTGGAGTTAATTGAACAACTCCTGAGACTGAGAGGAATCAAGCAACTGACTTTTGATCCCGATACCCAAAAGGAACTCCTGAATAAGTTTGTTGGTTTTTTGGGTTTCAAACAGTTTAAAAGTTACCACAAAAAGTCCTTTGATTCAACCTTGTCATCGGGTAACTCTGGGTAGTCACTGCTCCAGTCTGATGAACTGATCATCGCTGCGACCGACTGATTTAAAGAATTGGATCATATTCCAGAATTTCGAAAAGCGTTATTGCTTGCACTCAATTTACCCGATGACACCAATACTCAGGATATTTTAAATTTAATCGAAAATTAGGGTCAAGGTTTTGGGGTCAAAGGTTTTTGGGTCAAATTTTTGAGTAATTACGGTCTTTCTTCTTGACGCATAAACCAGGGAAATCGAAACCGGCTTAGGATTTTGTGAGTAAGGTTGATGGACGCAATTTAAGTCATAGCCCGTGAGTATATCTGCATGGGAGCTATACAACATAATGGAACATCCCATTTTTTTCATCCGTTGACAGTTGGCAGAAAAGAAGGCTGCTTTGGCTTTTTCTTTTTCTGCCCACTTTCAGTCAAACTATCAAGAAACAAGACTTGATCCCGATTTTCTGTGACCCTGATTTTCAGTCATGATTCAAGACTTGACCCCGGTTTTTTTGACCCCGGTTTTTTTGACCCCGGTTTTTTAGATTTTCTGCAATGATGTCGATAACAGACGCTAGCCACACGATTTTTGCAACTGCAGTGCAGAGTATCGTTGAACGGTTCAGATGACAGTCAATTGCCGACGGAACGAATCCATGAAAAGCCAGGTGACTAATAAATATCAGCAACAGATAGAACTATTTCGCAGTACTCATTATGGCCGTGACCCTGGCCGGGTCAGGCGTATGGGTTACCTTATCAAGGCCATGTTTGTCACTGAGAAGTCATTAAAACATGGGGATGGGGTCCGCAACAGTCTCCTGAAAGTCAAGGAACGGTCAATCCAGCTTGAGAAGCATATCAAAGC
>NZ_JAHHPO010000487.1 GCF_024606365.1 Endozoicomonas sp. ONNA2 | reverse complement strand
GGCAGAAAATTGAGGATAAAAAGTCGGAAATTTTTAGTGAATAGTGGTTCTATTTACTAAAAATTTCCGACTTTTTTATACCAATTTGCTGCCACCGCAGTAGGGCAGTCTATTCTCGGACAGCCTCCTGGTGCCCCCATCACTGAGCCCCCTGGCGATCTCGTTCGCAAGACTGCATATGATCGACAGCCCCATACCAGGCTTCCCATTGGTCAGTATTGATCTATTCTCATTGGTTAATGTTGATCTGAACCAACCGGGTGCTTTCGAACCTGATGGAGCATGAATAATGGATCGGTTTACTGTGTTTGGGCGTCCTGGCTGCGGATTCTGTGTCCGTGCCAAGCAGCTGCTGGAGATGAAAGGCCTGCCTTTCAAATATGTTGATATCTACGAAGAGGGGATCAGTAAGGCTGATTTGTCCAAGACCGTCGGCAAGGAAGTTGAAACGGTTCCCCAGATTTTTCATGGCCAGCACTACGTTGGCGGTTTTACGGATCTGGAGGCTTATCTCAGAGAAAAAGACGCCTGAGCGTCATACATAACGGTAGATCCTTGAATGGGGATTGTCGTTAATTTTAACCAGACGGGCATCGCTGCGCTGCAGTCTTTCCTGTTTGGCAGTCGGGTCATAGGGGCGAATCCGGTTAAATTCCGGTAACGGTTCTCCCGGCTTTAGCTGAATGAACAGGGGCAGGGGGGAGTTAATCTGTGCCGGATACTGTTTTTTCAGGGTCGGCTCCGCTTGCCTGAGGGCCTGAATATCCTTTGGCCAGGTAATATTGGCCCTCAGGTGGGGTGCCAGTATTCGCTTGATCACCACCAATTCCTTGGCAGGCATTTTCTCCAGCAGGCAAATGTCATCATTAACGGCGACGGAGGCCAGGTATTTCTTCCTGAAATGCTCAATGGCTTCTTCGACCGTCAGCCTGACCGTACCACTGTGACTGGCAGCCCAGCTGAATCCAACCCGTCTCGGGGGTTCTGGAAAGAGCTTGAGTTGTCGGTAACATTGTACAAAGTGCAGATGTTTGACCTGAAGTCCCCCCAGTAAGCCATCCCGCAAATCATCAGATGCCTGTTCGATGGCCTCTATGCTGTCGCCAAACAGCTTGCGAAAGTCGGCTATGGCGGTTTTAAACTGGTCACGACAGAGGTTCAGTTCTTCACCCAGGGTCAAGGTTGGCGCGGAAACACCCACTAATCCGGTTAAACGGGCGGTTTCCTGCTTGTTCTGTTCTTCGATATAGGTCAGTCGAGTGGCAACACCGGCTGCCAGGGCGTGCTGGTTTGTGGATTCGGTATCCATGATCCAGATGGGTAAGCCATAGTCAGACTCAATGGCTTCCCGAAATAAGCGATTCAGTTCTACCAGTTGAATAAGCACATCCCTTACGGCGATTCGTGCAGCGGTTTTTTTACTCATAACGTGGCCATAAATAATTCACCAGGGAGTTTCAGGGAGAAAGGCGGTCGATTTGCCAATCACTGCTCTTATCCGCGGACATTCGGGTGTATTGAAAACGATCGTGCAGACGGTTCGGGCGACCTTGCCAGAATTCAATTTTCTCCGGCACGACGCGATAGCCACCCCAAAAATCGGGCAGAGGTACTTTTCCTTCCCTGAATTTGCGTTTCATCTCTTGCAGCTTCAACTCCAGAACCTTGCGTCCGGTGATGACCGAGCTTTGCTGTGATACCCAGGCACCGAGCTGACTGCCATGGGGTCGGCTGGTAAAGTAACGCAGTGATTCAGCCGTGGAAATTTTTCCTGCCTTGCCCTGAATGACCACCTGTCGTTCAAGGGCTACCCAGGGAAACATAATGGCAACCCGGGGATTGCTGGTAATATCTTTGGCTTTATTACTGCTGTAATTGGTGAAAAAGACAAATCCAGACGGGTCGAAATACTTGAGTAGTACTGTTCTCAAAGATGGCATGCCGGATGCCGAAACTGTAGCAAGGCTCATGGCATTGGGTTCGGCAAGCTGAGCCTGCCGGGCCTGCTTGAACCAAAGCTCAAACTGGTCAAAGGGGCTGTTTTTCAGGTTGTCCCGACTGAGCCCTGCCTGAGTGTACTCTTCTCTTAAATGGCTGATATCCATGGTGGCACTGTACTGATAAATGGTTTCTTATTTTAACCGCGCCATTAAAATCTTTACAGTGTTCAGTAACTTAGGAATTGTCTGAAAATAACTTCCACATATTCAGATGTTCCACCGCAATCA
>NZ_JAHHPO010000486.1 GCF_024606365.1 Endozoicomonas sp. ONNA2 | reverse complement strand
TTACGATAGACATTAAGCATCTATCTATTAATTCCAGAAGCAAAAGCTTTGAACCGAGAAGCACACGAAGAGCACAAAAGAAAAGTTCTTCTTTGTGCTCTTCGTGTGCTTCGTGGTTCCAATTCAAGACCCGCAGTACCTGGAAACCAACCCGCCTGCACTCGATCGCAGAAGCTAAAAAGAATAATGAACAATAGTCCTAACAGGAAGAATTCCTTAATGTCTACCAGGGCAGTCTATTCCCGGACAGCCTCCTGGTATCTGACACCTGATGTATAACCAGAGACTCTGGGTAAAAATTCACCAACTAACCATCAACCCGGGATTTCACTCGCCTGGACAAGTCAGACACGACGGACATAAACCTTGACGCTGGCTGGTGGGTATCATAAGAGGGGGTCATAACAATTTGCAATAACCTCTGTTCAACAGGCGTTCCCCAGGGTGGCATTACAACATATTTTTCCCGAGGTTTAGCCGGCTGCTTTTCAGTTTCAACCGGGACATATTGGGCATTAGCTAATCGATGAATAAGATTGCCTGTGTTTGAGTAAACATAACCAAGGTTTTGTTCGAAAGGGTGGTATTCCTCAGATCCCTTGGTCGCATAATATATTCCAAAACAATCTCTGCTCTCTAATTCCGCTGTTGCCAGCCCTCCTCCCGTGTAATAAGGAACACCCTCTTTAACTGAATCATCATTCATTAACATCACGAGGCCATAATCCCCCCTATCACGAAACCATACAGATCCCATTAAACCGTCACTGCGAATGTAATTTCGAACGATCCCCAACGTACACAATTCCACAGTCTGACCCTGCAATGAGAATTGCCTGGCCAACACCTCTACACCTTTTACAGCCAGATCAATCTATGCATTATCACTGGTCATTAATTGGCGCTTAAAGCTTTTCTGATTAACAATCCGGGAATCAGGAGAAAATTGTACGCTTACTTTGGTTTGTGGATAGCCTTCAGGAATTAAAGAAAAAATACATTGACTGTCATTAATTCCTGGCAACACTTGTGAACAAAGTCTGGATTTCAGTATTGAATTATATTTATCCTTGACAAAGTCATAGCTATCTCTATTGATCGCATTGTTGGCCTGTTGCAGGGTTTCCGGCTCTAAAACCGGTCGTATAGTCCGGAATGTATCCCCGAATTTAACATCAACCGATGCAGCTGAAGCTGAACCATCCTCAAGTGCAGAAAGCCTGTTTGCTTGCTGTGAATTTGCGTGCGCAGTAGTTGAAATCATTTTTTGAACGCCTTGCGAATCAATTCGTTAAAGTTGGCAACGTCGTCAGACTCTATAAACAGCAAATTGTTCCGCCCTGCTTCAGCCAAAGCCTCATATTATATAAATGATGCATTGCACCAGCGCCTGCATTAATATCTTTGCCGTGAAAGAAAATTGCCACGCAGGCAAGGGACAGAAAATGCTTTTCCTCTGTGTCTTCGTGGCTAAAGCTTTCATGACATGAGGGTGACCAGGAGGCTGTCCGAGAATAGACTACCCTGCTGCGGTTGCGATAAATTGGTCTAAAAATTCCTGCTTCTTCGTCAAATAGCCCCGCTATTCTCCTCAGAATCAGAAATTTTTAGCCTCAATTTCTC
>NZ_JAHHPO010000485.1 GCF_024606365.1 Endozoicomonas sp. ONNA2 | reverse complement strand
AATCAATATTAAGCTTTATTGAAATCAGGTATTTTTTGGAAAGACTGAAAAAAATTAATAAAATTAACAAAAACCCAATCAAACCATCCTCAGCAAGCAGCCGTAATGTTTCATTAGGTGCTGTAATGTTTGCTTTGATCAACGAATCTTCGACAACAGATAAGCCAGTGACTAAAGTAGTCCAGCTAGCAATACCATAACCATGTAGTGGCTCTTGCAAGAAAGAAGTTAGCATTTTCACATACATAACTACTCTACCTGCTGCGGCAGATTCAGTTATATCAAAAAGGCTTTTAACTAACCTTGAAATGATATCAATATCCGATTTTATAAATAAAAACAAAAAAAATGGAGACAATACTAAACCCAATGAAACAAAAAAGAAAAACTTTTTATTTAGTTGGTTTTTGAAAACAGAGAAATAGAAGTTGATGAATAGGGCAAAGATGATTGAAGCAATAACTGCTCTATTTTGAGATAAAATTATAGCCGTGAATAATAGAAACATACCAATGTTACTCTGAAATTTACTGATATTAAGTTCAGATCTGTATTTACTAACAAAAAAGAAGTAAGGTAAAAGACAAGCAAGGTAAACACCAAACCAGTTTGGCTCAAGAAAAAAAGCATACGCTCGCGATCTAAGATGGTCGCCAGTGGTTTCCGGTAGAATACCTAAGGTAACACCAAAAAATTTAAAAGCTAAAAATTGTACAATACCAAAAAAACAGTTGAATACTGCAATAATCCAAATTAACTTTAAATAAAAGTAGTCCTGCTTAGTATTCTTGAATAACAATATGCTGACAGTGCCAACTAAGAGAAAGCTTGAATAAATAAAAAGCTGTCTAGACCCTGCGGCGAAATTTGTTGTGTAGGTTAAAGAAAGTGCCGCGTATATTAAATAGATAACGGCTATGGAGAATTCAAAGCTCGGTTTCAATATCTTTTGAGAAGCAATCGATTTTGTTATAAGTGTTAAGCAGCCTAGAACAATTATTATTTGAGAAAACCTAAGCGGGAAGTCACCAATATATACAATTTGCAATTGATCAAGTGGGTGAAGTATGAGCAATAGGCAACATAAATAAAACATAAATTTAGGTGTGGTAAACATATTATTTGGCATTGATTGCAACCTTAAATGCATCAACAACTAAATCTATATTTTCAACCTTTGTACTGTATAAGTCAGATTTTGGATCAGATATAATGCCAGGGAAAGAAAATGAATAGATCTTCGCTAATTCATTACATATAATTGATTTAGAT
>NZ_JAHHPO010000484.1 GCF_024606365.1 Endozoicomonas sp. ONNA2 | reverse complement strand
ATGACCAAAAAATCCCTGATTTCACGCTTCAATTGCGAATAAATGAAGTAGTAGTCTGTTGGCTGGAATGGTCGGCAATGGATTTACTGATCTGATTGGTGACGCCACCGGCGGGCACTTCGTTGGTCATGCCTGTTTTGCGGTAAGGCAGTTCGCTGGTCATATCTTCCTTGTGGTAGTAAATATCCGTGGTCAGGGCGGCGGTATCAATGGCGGTAGTTCCTGAGTAGGGCAATGCTGCAGTGGGATCGACGCTATCAATGCCGATGTTTACCCCGGGGATCATATCAAGCTTGTCAATCACCCAATCTACAATGCCACCCAAAGATTTAAACCAGTTGACAATCCCGGCCACGGTAGCCATCAGAAACTGTCCGGCGCTGCTTTCCCTGAACAGGTTCCAGAGCAGTTTGATGCCCTGCCAGGCGGCATAGAGCCCCGCCACCAAGGCGGTGAATCCGATAATGATGAGACCGATAGGGGAAGCAACAAAAGCGGCATTGAGCAACCATTGGACAGCGGTATAGGCGGCAGTGGCTATTTTTGCCAGATTCATCACCATCAGCCAGCCTGCCCAGGCGGCTTTGCCGATACCTACGGCAATGGTCAGCAAGGCCATGCCAGAAGCAAGCCCCAAAATAATAAGGGCAGTAACACCGATCACCTTGGTGATGTTGGGTAATAGCTTGATCAATAACAGCAATTCCCTGGCCATATCAGCAAACCACTGGATCACCGGTTCTATGACCGGGAGCAAAGCCTGCCCCATGGCGATCCGGACTGCATTCACTGTGCTGGCCAGTTGTTGCCACGGGTCAGTCATCGCCTGTGCTGCTTCAGCAGCTTGTGCCATGTTGTTGAGTTTACCCAAGTCGTTAATGGTTTTACCCAACCCGGCGGTATCTTTGCTCAATTGCTGAATCAATTTGGAACCATCACCAAACGCCTCATCCAGTTTTGCCCAGGCATTGGCCCCGCTCAGGTCACCAAATTCCGTTTGCAGTTTGTCCAGAATATCCAGCATCGGAAGTAGTTTCCCGTTGCTGTTAGTAAACGACATCCCCAATTTATCCTGGGCTGCCACGGCATATTCCAGGAAATTGGTGTATTGGGCTTCAGCGTCAGCAATTCCCGTTGATTTACTCAGGGTGGCCAATACGGCCAGCTGTTCTTCCATGGCCACGCCTAAACCGGAACCCAGATTATTGATTCCCTGCATGGCGTCAGCAATATCCGTCGTATTGGTGCCCAGCTCTTTACTCAGATAATTGGTCTGTCCTACCAGTTGTTCCACCCATTGGGCTTTGCCCATGGCGTCCGCTGTGCCCTTGAACCGTTCATACATTTGGGTAATGTACAGGCTGGTTTCCTCCATTGTGGCCTTGGTTGTGGCGGCCAATACGGCGGAGGCGCTGGTAAAGGCGGACAGCTCATCACCGGTCAGTCCTTTGATGGCCTTGCTGATGTGCGCACCGGACCCCACCACTTCAGCAGCCACCACCCCGTAAGTGGCGGACAGTTCCAGGGCAGTGTCATTCAACTGTTGCAGGGCGGTTTCCTGAATGCCGATACTCCGGGTTTCTGCCAAAGCCCGATTCATCTCAATGGCCGGTGTCAGGCTTTCATAAATCAAAAACCCGGTGCCAGCCAGCCCCATGGCCCCGGATCTCATATCCTCAAAACCGGTTTTGGCCGAATCAATCAGACCGTCAAAACTCCGGGTAGCCCGGGCAGCAGGGCCGCTGATCCGGTCGATCAGTCCCACGGTAAACATTAACGGTTTGAGGGAGTCATTCATCGCTTGTTAAATCGTTCGCTACGTGAAAAGTAAGGGAGTTAGCCCCGTGAACTTTGATTTCATGAAATCTCCGTTGCCTGAATTTTGAACGGTTAGGAATTGTCTGAAAATAACTTCCACATATTCAGATGTTCCACCGCAATC
>NZ_JAHHPO010000483.1 GCF_024606365.1 Endozoicomonas sp. ONNA2 | reverse complement strand
GCATAAAAGGTAAGACCTGCACTCCCTTGAACCAGCCTTATGATTGACCAGCAAATCGACGCCATGGGGCAGGAGACTTTCAAGAAAAATTATCCACAGCGCAATGGCTGAACAACGACTGAGTGCCACATAACGCTTGAAGGCGGGCCATTCATCGTCAGAGCACTCAGCCAGGCCATGAACCAATGGCACTGACTTAAGCTTAAAAGCCCCGCAAACATGGGGATTGATACCGAGGTTGAGAGATTTGAATTGGAACCACAAAGCACAGGGTGTCTTAAAGCCTAGGTATGGCAAGGCTTTCACTCTTAAGTCAGTGCCATTGGGCCATGAACCTCCAATATATATATATATTGGACCTTTGTTGTCTATGCAGCCCAAGGGTAAAGCAATAAGCCTTACCCCCGGACATAAACAGGGATTGGTGAATTTTAGTCAACACCTTTGCTACGATTCAGCACCTCGGCAGTTTTCCCCATGATGTTACGCCCAAGGAGAATAGAGGGTCTGTATGGATGCATTGCTGCCTTGATGCCTGAAGGGTTATAATCAGTTCTGCCAGGATTGTCATCGTGAGTAATGCGCATCAAATCACCAAGACCAGATCCTCCTCCTCCTGCGAGGAATACCAGGGTAGTTACCGCAAAAATGGCAATACCGCCGAATATGGCTTCAGATCCATGTTTTGGCAGTGTATGGTACAGGCGGGAAATATAGTTGTAAGTCTCCCGGCCGGCTGTGATGGTATACTCATGAAGGCTTTTATGTGGTTTTCCACCGGCAATATCTGCGGCAATTTTGACCGCGCCAAAGACAGTACCTCCGGCGGAAGCAAGCCCGGTAGCCGCCATGGTGGTAATGTAATAGGCAGCAAAAACACCACCATTTACCACCGTTGAGGCAATGGAAATGGCATTGCAATGGCCTTGCCAGCAGCGCTTCCGGCGCGTGACAATAAGGAACGTTTGCTGTTTTCGGCAGGAGCAGAAAATACAGAAGTATCCAGAGTAGCTGGGAGCGAGGATATAGGACCATTCATAATCAAACCTCCTTGTTTGTTTATAGATATTGGTGACCGGTTTTGATGAACTGTATTTTACCAATATCTGTGGTTTGATTGACTGACAAGGTTGTTAGCAAGAATGGCATTCGGCCTGAACGACTTTCATTCATCAAGCGAATGCTGTTCCGCGCTTACCTCAAGAGGTTGTTGCCCCGGTTCATGAAACCCAGAACATTGATAGGCATACTCTTGACTGATGGTATCCGAAGTTGTTCACCCTCTTGCTGCCATGCAAAACCGAATTTTCATCCTCAATTTTCTGCCGTCCTCGCTACGGGGTCGCCCAGACGGGCGCTATTCTCGGTCAGCCTCCCAGGCAAACTTAATAGCCATAAAACTGAACCATCATACTTTTTTTGTGTCTAACCCACACAACTTATTGAATAACGAACAGGTTCTTCTTATGGATGCCATTACCCCCCCCCTCTCCCATGAGCACTGACATAACGTCGGAGGCCAATATCTGTTGTCTCTGTCACGGTAAGATCCACGGCAGCACTGTGGCGCCTGTGCACATCGACCTCAAATGTCCATCCAGCTGTGGCCAACTCTCCCATCTGGACTGTCCTAAGAGGCAAGTTGTTATTCATCCCATAGACTTCTGCGGGTTTTGCCTACAAAACCCGTTCCCTGCGTTGAATATGACGACCGGTGAATCTCACCCGGATAAGTTTTTCCCCGATGAGACGTTTTATAATGCCTGTCTTAACGGGGACCTGGATCAGGTGAAGAAGTCACTGGCAGAAGGAGTCTATGTCAATGCCGTTATGAAGGATGATTTTACTGCCTTAATGATGGCATCCAGTAAGGGGTACTCAGACGTCGCCGAACACCTGATTAACCAGGGGGCGAACGTCAACGCCGCTCAGGCTGAGAGTGGCGCTACCCCGCTGTTCTTCGCTGCTCAAAACAACCACACCGACATTGTGAAACTCCTGATCAACAAAGGGGTGAATGTCGACGCCCCCCGAACCAAAGATGGCTCCACCCCGCTGTCCATCGCAGTCCAGGAGGGCTGTACCGACAGTGTAAAACTCCTGCTCAACGCAGGGGCGAATCCCAATGCCACTTTATCGAATGGCGTCACCCCGCTGTACATAGCAGCCTTTAGAGGCAATTCCGAGAGCATGCTACTCCTGCTCGAGAAAGGAGCGAATCTCAACACCCGGACTCGGCTTGGCGTCACCCCACTGTTCGCCGCTAATGCGAGAGACAATTTCGAGTGCATGAAAATCCTGATCAACGCCGGGGCGAAGATCAACGGCCTCACGGCTTTTGATTCCAGCCCGCTGACCATCGCAACCCGGCTGGGCTGTACCACCTATGAGGAAGCGTTTTGGGCATCCCAGTCATTGGCTGAACCGGCGGATGAGTAGGGGAACAGAAGAAAGGCTCTGTGTTATCCAGTAAACACAGCTTTGAGGTGTTTCCCTCCCCTGAGTTCTGAAATGCGTGATTACTTAGGAATTGTCCCCGAATAACTTCATCATTTTGTTCAGTCCGGGAAAATGCCGCCGCCCGCTTCCCGCTTCCCGCCACCCGCTGCCCGCAAAAGCACAAGTGGTTCCAGCTTT
>NZ_JAHHPO010000482.1 GCF_024606365.1 Endozoicomonas sp. ONNA2 | reverse complement strand
GTGTAATACCGTCCATATTAGGAAAGTTGTTTTTAGACAATTCCCAAGTCACCACCATGGTTGGCGAATCTCTGGTGACCCGGTTACAGGAGGAGGTTGAGAAACAGGGCAGCGAGAGCCGTTCCGCCTGGTTTGATGATGAAATCAGTATTGACGGTGACCTCTGCGATGATGCTTTACCCGCAGCGCTTGCCGATATGCTTGCCGGTGCGGATAAGCACAAACAGTTGTTGATGGCTCCCGTACTGATCTGTACAGCAGACCATATTACAGCGGCCGCCGATGCTACCCGTGGGCGGCACCTGATTGCGACAATGCGGGTGTTGTCTGCTGATCTGGTACTTGATGAAATTGATAACTATGAGGAAACCGCGCTTGTTGCTTTGGGTAAACTGGTTTATCTGGCTGGGTTGGCTGGTCGTCGAGTCTTGCTATCCTCGGCTACCTTATCGCCAGCTATAGCACAAAGCCTGTTCCAGGCATACGCAGAGGGTTACCGTGGCTTCGCTCAAAGGCGCGATATGGCAGCTCCCCAAATAGCGACGGGCTGGTTCAGCCAGTTCAGGAAACTTTGCCAAGTCAAGTGGTATCGTAAAGCGGACTTGTCTGATCCGGAAGTACTGAAGAAGAAATTTGCCCGGCAACGAGCGACCTATGCCAAATCTCTGGTTTCAGCCATGGACGAAGTGCCGGTTAAACGGTCTATACAATGGCTGACACTGCCTGACAACGGTGGCATGGAAGAACTTGTTCAGGGTATTTATCATGCTGCCCGGAAACTGCATCAGAAATTTGCCGGAAAAGATCCCGTTACGGGGAAACATTTATCACTGGGCTTGATTCGGGTCAGCAACATCAAACCCTGCTGGCAGATAAGCCGGTTGTTATGTGAACAGAATACTGATGAACAGTGGGATCACCGGGTTGTCTGTTATCATGCCCGATTGTCCACATTGGCTCGTTGGCACACGGAGCAATGGCTGGATAAAGCCCTTAACCGAAAACAACCGGAGGCCGTCTGGGATGTTCCTTTGATTCGGGAATTGTTGGTTAGCTCTTCTGCCCAAAACATTATGATCATGGTGGTGGCAACGCCGGTAGAAGAGGTAGGCAGAGACCATGATTTCGACTGGGGAATTTTTGAACCGGCTTCCACGCGGTCTGTGGTTCAAAGTGGAGGACGTATCTGGCGCCACAGGCAGCCATCTGGAAGTACCGATAATATTAGTTTGCTGCCCACCGTTATCAGAGAGATTCTAACCCCCGGGCTAACAGCGGTTTACCGACGCCCGGGGGTTGAAAGCGATCCTGATTATTTGCTTTCCACGCATCAGGCGGAGGCGCTTCTTCCGAAAGACTGGCAGAGTCGTCTCGATGCCCGGCACAATCTGATTTCTCCTGATCACACAGAGGCGGAAATGACTAGCCTCGAACACCGGAAGCAATGGGATTATCTTCTTGGACAGTCACCGGATTGTCCCACGAGAAGATCACGGGACAATCAGGTCGCCGGTTACAGTCTCGGAGAATGGAGTGAGCAGCCAATGTTGGCCACCAACGACCGGCATGCGGCTGGCAACCCCTTTCGTATCCGTAAACAGAAAGTCTTGTATTGGCTGGATGTTCAGGAAAATTGGTGGCATATCGGAGTTAACGCTTCAGGACAGCCTTTGGGGCAGCCGAAAAGTGCTGATTGCCAAATCGAGTATCCTGTTATTTTTGATAGCCGCTTGTTGCTTAACCGGTTAATTCCTGGCTCGCAATGGCAAGAGCATTACCAGGCGCTTAAAGATAGGGCTTATCCACATGATAGTGCTGAGTATGCTGAACAGACATTAATGGGGTTTGAATTTGAGCACAGCAAAAATCGACAACAAATTCGTTATCATTTTTGGCTTGGAGCCATTCGCGAGTAGCTCGATTTATTTCGCAGCCACATCTACGGAGCCGCATCTGGCAGAAATCTGGCTGATTGTTCAAACCTGCTATCTATGGCCGAGTGATCTCCTCTGCAAGATAACAGACAAGAGCTACCGCCGTAATCCTGGCAGATATCTTTACTGACGCGGTAGCTCTTGTGTTTTGCTTTGCTGGCCGTGTTAACAACCTGCTTCTCACCGGCAGGGCAGGTAAAGCTGTCGTCTGCTTCGCGACAAATAAAATCAGCGTTGACAAACTTCCTGTCAGAATCTTCCGGTCCCTCTGTTGCAGGCTTCTCCTGCCAATCCGTAGCAATTTAAGCAGGGTTATTTGAATTCGATAAACCCGCAGACGTTTTTCTGAAAGGCTGCCCAAGAATAGACTGACCCACCATATGGAACTTATCCAGATTTTCGGTGTCTTAGTTATATAGGGAAAAATAATAATGAACTCAATAAGATGACAGAGTGTTCTGCTTCAGGAGGCCCCATGCCACAAGCTCTATCCATGCAATTGGCGGTACCCACGCCACCCGTGCCGGACTTTCCGCCCCCGGGTGACCAGGCAGCCAGGATCAGCCGAACTGGGCTGACTAAAGAAAAAAATCTGTATGTATCTGACACCAAGGGTAACTCCAGGCTGGTCAGGCTGACAGAGCATTGCGAGTACAAGATGGTTCATGACCAGCCTTTTGCCAAGTCATCAGGCGGGATGATATTTGAGAGAAAAATAGTTTGGCAAGAGCCAATAGCTACATTCCAGGCTCTGTCTTCACTACCAAAAGCGGTGTTGCCAGCTGTTATCATCACGGTCTGTCCGGATAATCTGACATCCGCTGGCTGGAGGGCATTACCGGATAGATCCATTGCTCTCTTGCCCATGCCCCAAGTCCTGTCGTTTGTGGTCAACAGGCCTGATCTGGCAGAAGACCCGTCTGCACAAATGGAGGTGATAGCAAAAATCGCCCAACTGATGGCCCTGTTAACCGGTGGCAGTGTTGAACTCACTGATGCCGCACAGGGGGAGTCTGAAGATCACTCCGCTTCCTTGGGTTTGCACCGATCACAACGACAGTCAATCAGTGAATTATTAGATAATCTTGTCAATAGCCTCATGTCTCGGGGGCGCCCGGAAGATATTCACACAGCGATGGGTTTATCCAGATTGGCGGAGAAATTGTCGCTGGTATTAAAAGAGGCTAACTCACAGATCGATCCGTCTTTATTGCAAGAAGTTGAGTCTCTCCTGAATCAGTGCGCTATTACTGCTCAAATCGCCCCTGAACAGAAAGGTCTCGCCCTTATTGACCGGCAATACAATCTGGCGTTATTAAAGCCCGGTAGCGTGTTCAACACGGGTATGGAACATGATGGATTGGCAGTTCCAGCAAAGCCCGGGATGAATAAGGGGCACGGTGAGATGAAAAACCGGGAAGGGCCTGTTGGGAGTAAAAGTGCAAGCGAGGTGGGTCGCCCTGAGCCAGGTAACAAGGCAGGTGTTAATACCGGTCACAATACCAGTCACAATACCAGTCACAATACCAGTCACAATAATAGTGCAGCACCCATCAGTTCCCCACAGGTAATGGGGTCGTTAAACCAGTTGCTTGCTGCCATGGGGTTAGCCAATATCGCACAACCCCCATTGGCTGTGGAAAGTGGCGCAAAGCAGCTGCCTCCCATTATTTTGCCAAACCCCGGTATTCGATTATCCGACAGAAAAAGGAAAACCAGGAAACAACTTAAAGATGAGGAAGAAAAAGAGAGGGAAGAAAAAGAGAGGGAAGGAGAATCCTTCTTATTTGATGATGGGCCTTTTGAACCATTTGATAATGAATAAGTAGCTGACCATCAAAGGGGATTTTTCCCTTCTTTCAGAGTCATGGGCTTCATTTGACTTCCCGTCAACCGGGTTTGCCGGTTAAACCTGAGAAGCGGCATATACCTATTAATTCCAGAAACAAAAGCTTTGAACCACGAAGCACACGAAGAGCACAAAGGAAAAGAAAAGCTCTT
>NZ_JAHHPO010000481.1 GCF_024606365.1 Endozoicomonas sp. ONNA2 | reverse complement strand
GAACCCCCGCATGTCAGGATCAAAACCTGATGCCTTACCGCTTGGCGACACCCCAATAGAATGTGCAGGACGCATATTGGAACAGGTGGTAGCTAGAGGCAGATTCGAACTGCCGACCCCAGCATTATGAGTGCTGTGCTCTAACCAACTGAGCTACCTAGCCACTTAACAGTTTTATGTTTAATTTCAGCATGTTACAGGAGCCAAATTAGCTTTTCAACTGTCACCCTTTGAAATCGTGTACCACCAGAACAGAAAAGTGGCCCAAAACTGAACGGGAAGAATAATAATGTTTCCGAAATGTTTTGCAATAGTTATTTTAATTAATTCCAGTACTCTCATACACAATTTCATATCACTGATGAAGCTCTTCAAATTTTCAGTGAATAGGTCAAGGGATCAGGTTGATCATATCTACTATGGTGGACCCCACAGCAGAGGCAGGCAAACTTAACCGCTGGCCTATTTCTTCAGCCAGTCCCAGTTCAGCCAGCTCGCTGTGCAGCACTGCCTTGTCTCCGGCATTGTCGCTGTGACCGGCCTCAGAAACTCGCGTAGCGGTCTACGCTGGCGGGCAGTGCGGGAAATTTGGCCATAGAAAATACTCTGTCCATACTTGTCCAACTAATTGAACAATTAACACAATGGATCAACCATGAAAGTCGTGTCCTATTCCGAAGCCCGGAACAATCTGAAATCCGTTCTTGATCAGGTGGCAGAGGATGCCAGTGAAACCCTGATTCATCGCCGTGACGGTCAGGACGCCATCGTGATGTCGCTGGACAGCTACAACAGCCTGATGGAAACACTGCACCTGATGTCATCCCCGGCCAACGCCCAACATCTGAACGACTCCATTGAGCAGATCAGGACCGGGCAGACAATTGAAAGAGGGTTGATAGATGATCAGTAGTCCCCGGTTGCTCTGCTGGTCGCAAAAAGCATGGGATGATTACCAGTTTTGGCAGGAGCAGGACCGGAAAACCCTGAAGCGCATCAACAAGCTGATTATTGAATGTCTGCGTGACCCCGGCATTAAATAGCCCCGGATAGCCCGAAATAAGGCTAAATAGCATTCATCAGGATTAAGTCATCATTCAGGTGGGAGTCAGAAAAGCCCTATCAAACATACCATTGTGGCAGTCGTCGTTCGGCAAACCAACATAGGTGTTAAATGGTCCAGTCGTGCGTAACCAGGCCGTTGACATAATCAGAATACACCGACGTTCTGTAATGTTGTTCGTGAAAGTCAAACATGGAAAGGGCATCCAATTCAAAGGTAATCCTGAAGGGTAACGTGACCGAATCAACCAGCATTGGTGAATAATACTTGTTCTGATATTTGATAACAGCAGCTTCATTCTCGTGATCAAAAACAACAGAAAATCCGATAACGTAGAAGAGATTTTTCATCCTCGCAAAAGTAAGGTTATAAATATAGCAGGCGGCTGTTGTTCAATGATTATACATGCGGATTACGATTTCAGGGAGTCTGAGTTGTTTCGGGAGGGGAAACAGGGTGACAGTTCGTTCCAGAAGAGTAGTTGATTTCAGCATACAGTCCATATTCCTTGCATACAGTTTTGGCCGTCAGGAATTGTCTTTTAATTAGTTCCCGATTTCCGTTCACCCTGAGCTTGTCGAAGGGTCGTGCCACCGAACTTC
>NZ_JAHHPO010000480.1 GCF_024606365.1 Endozoicomonas sp. ONNA2 | reverse complement strand
GCCCGCAGGGTGGGAACAGCCTGACGTTGCATGTTTGATCCCATCAAGGCACGGTTGGCGTCGTCGTGCTCAAGGAAAGGAATCAGAGAGGCCGCGACAGATACCATCTGCTTGGTGGACACGTCCATGTACTGGACTTTGTCCGGGCTCATCAGGGTGGCTTCACCACGGTAGCGCACAACGACCAGTTCATCGGTCAGCTGCTTGTTCTCATCCATGGCAGCAGACGCCTGGGCGATAACATATTCACCTTCTTCAATGGCGGACAGGTAATCAACGTCGTCAGTCACCTTGCCATCAACAACACGACGGTATGGCGCTTCAAGGAAGCCATAGTCGTTGGTACGGGCATAGGTTGCCAGCGAGTTAATCAGGCCGATGTTGGGACCTTCAGGGGTCTCGATGGGGCAGACACGACCATAGTGCGTGGCGTGTACGTCACGAACCTCAAAGCCGGCACGCTCACGGGTCAGACCACCCGGGCCCAACGCAGATACACGACGCTTGTGAGTAATCTCGGAGAGCGGGTTGTTCTGGTCCATAAACTGGGACAGCTGGCTGGAACCGAAGAATTCCTTGATCGCCGCCGCCACCGGTTTGGCATTGATCAGATCCTGGGGCATCAGGCCTTCGGATTCCGCCAGGCTCAGACGCTCCTTGACGGCACGTTCAACACGTACCAGACCGACACGGAACTGGTTCTCCGCCATTTCACCAACGGAACGTACACGACGGTTACCCAGGTGATCGATATCGTCACAGACGCCTTTACCATTACGGATATCAACCAGAATGCGCAGGACATCAATAATGTCGGAGTTATCCAGAACACCGGAACCGGTATCTTCATCACGACCCAGACGACGGTTAAACTTCATTCGACCGACGGCAGACAGATCATAACGCTCGGTTGAGAAGAACAGGTTCTGGAACAGGGCTTCAGCCGCATCCTGTGTTGGTGGTTCACCGGGGCGCATCATGCGGTAGATTTCAACGAGCGCCTCCAGACGGTTGGTGGTGGTATCTGCACGCAGGGTGTCAGACATGAACGGACCACATTCCAGCTCATTGATGAACAGCGTTTCTACGGTTTTGATACCGGCAGACAGCAGCTTTTCATAAACTTCCGGGGTAATTTCCGTATTACACTCAACAATGATTTCACCGGTGGTTTTGTGAATTACGGTCTTCGCCAGAACACGGCCATAGATATACTCTACGGGTGCTTCGAGATTTTTGATGTTGGCTTTTTGCAGGTCGCGGATATGTCGCGCTGTTACCCGACGACCTTGTTCTACCACCACATTACCGTCGTTATCGTAGATATCAAAGCTGGCTGCCTCACCTCTGAGGCGATCGGCAACAAATTCGGTGCTGACGTTTTCAGCGCCAATATTGAATTCAACAAAATCAAAGAAATCCTCAAGAATTTCTTCATTGGAAAGCCCGATAGCCCTCAGCAGGATAGTGGCAGGCAGCTTACGACGACGGTCGATACGGACATAGAGCAGATCCTTTGGATCGAACTCAAAGTCCAGCCAGGAGCCACGGTAAGGGATAACACGGGCAGAATAAAGTAGCTTGCCGGAAGAGTGCGTCTTACCCCGGTCATTATCAAAGAATACGCCTGGAGAGCGGTGCAGCTGGGATACGATAACACGCTCTGTACCGTTAATAACAAAGGTGCCGTTATCAGTCATGAGCGGAATTTCACCCATGTACACTTCCTGTTCCTTGATGTCCTTGATTGCTTTGTTAGCGGAGTCTTTATCGTAGATAATCAGGCGCACCTTGACCCGTAAGGGTACAGCGTAAGTGATGCCTCTTAGCTGGCATTCCTTGACATCAAACGCAGGAGCGCCCAGTCTGTAGCTAACATATTCAAGGGCGGCATTGCCGGAATAGCTTACGATTGGAAAGACGGATTTGAAGGCTGCGTGCAGCCCGATATCTTCTCTGGCTGCCGATTCCCTGTCTGACTGCAACAGCTTGTGATATGAATCAAGCTGAATCGCCAGTAGATACGGCACATTCATGACACTCGGCAGCTTGCCGAAGTCCTTGCGGATGCGTTTTTTCTCTGTATACGAGTATGCCATCAGCGTTCCCCAGCCTGGTTACCTGTTTTTGACTTCAGGCGCCATCGCCTGGCCATAGTAGGTTAGTTCGAGAGCGGGTGGCTCCCTGTCAAAACCAATAAATTTTCAACTTTTATGGTCATCAGCTGACCTGTATCACAGACACGCTTGAGGTGTTGCAGATACTCTTGATGTCGTTACAGACACTTGCACATCGCTGGCACTGTCATGCCGTTATAGACATCAACCGTTGTATTCGCTTCAGCGCCTGACCAAAAAGCAATCTGATACAATTATTCATATTTACTACCCTTATTCATATTTACTACCCTGCTTTAACAGCAATACCGCTTCCATCGCACAAGGCAACGAAAGCGGTAATCAAACTGCCCGAAAATGATCGAACAGGTATGTAAGTCCAGGGCAATACGGACAACGCCTGAATTATCTACAGAAACCTCGCATCATCTCACAGCTTGATCAGGAGTGGTACTATGATTACCGGAAAATCCCAGCATTTAAATGCTTTACACCAAAACAAGAGGCCTTATCCAGATCGATCCGCTTCTGTGACGGCTTTTCCGGGCTCATACCTCTGCCACAACTGTCTGCCAAAACAGCACCCCCCCAATCAACATCACAATACAACCCGTTCAACAATAAAGACTGAAGAGGGTGGGTGACATCATGATTAAGGGAAAGATCTACGTACAAATACAGTTACTCAGACGGTACAACTCATACAACGGAAAAAAGGCCGGCACCCTCGCAGGCACCAGCCACCTGAGCCTATTATGCAATAGACCCGGGATTATGCAATGCTTTTGTAGAAAATTACTTGATTTCTACTTTAGCACCAGCTTCTTCCAGCTGCTTTTTCAGCTCTTCAGCTTCTTCTTTGGAAGCACCTTCTTTCAGAGGAGCTGGAGCGCCGTCTACAACCGCCTTGGCTTCTTTCAGACCCAAACCAGTAGCAGCACGCACTACCTTGATGACGTTAACTTTCTTGTCGCCAGCTTCAGCCAGGATTACGTCAAACTCGGTCTTTTCTTCAGCAGCGGCAGCAGCTTCAGCAGGAGCAGCGGCAACAGCAACAGCAGCAGCAGCGGAAACGCCGAACTTCTCTTCCATAGCGGAAACCAGTTCAACAACGTCCATTACAGACATTTCAGCGATTGCATTCAGGATATCTTCTTTGGACAGAGCCATCTTTATATCTCCAAAAATCTTGGTTGGGGCAAACAAACAGCAAGCCCCGGAATGTGTTTAAGCAAAAAAGCAAGAAAACCAACCCAGTACGGGTTAAGCGGCTTTCTTCTTCTCGTCGGCAACAGCTGCCACAACACGGGTAACGCTTGCAGGAATCTCGTTCAGAGTTCTTGCCAACTTGGTTACCGGTGCGATCATTACGCTCATCAGCATTGCGCGAGCCTGATCCAGAGTAGGCATCTTGGCCAGAACATCAATCTGTTCTGCACCCAGCAGCTGTCCGGAAATAGACAGCGCCTTGATGTCCAGCTCTTTATTCTCTTTGGCAAAATCCTTCATCAGACGCGCAGCGGCACCCGGATCTTCCATAGAGAAAGCAAGCACAGTTGGGCCTACCAGAACTTCCTGCAGGCACTGAAGTTCAGTACCTTCTACTGCACGCTTGGCCAAGGTGTTACGCACTACCTTCAGGTAGACGCCACCTTCACGGGCCTGTTTACGCAGAGCAGTCATTTGACTGACAGTAAGACCACGGTAGTCCGCGATTACAGCCGACAGAGCGCCTTCTGCAGCCTCGCTGACTTCGGCCACAATAGCCTTCTTGTCTTCGAGTCCTAACGCCATGGGCTTTACTCCAAATTTATGAAGTTTCACTTATGACATATCTGAGATAAATCATTAAGCGCTTAACAATACGGTGATGGGTGTATATCGTTTTGGATAAAACGCATACTCACCGTCTACGCAGGACATTAAGCCCTGAACCTATAACCCTTTGTGGAGAAAGGCCCCTGAATGAACAGGCACGGTATCGGACACCTGCGATCTTTGACGACCCCAGCTATGGAAGCAGGGACCCCAAAGAGGGTTGCGGCTGGCCTGCACCAGCCAGAAATCTGATAATCCAGATTTCAGTAATTCTTTGCCTGCACAGAGAGTCTTTAGCAGACAGTCTCAAGCAGAAAGAGTGGACATGTCGATAGTCAAACCCGGACCCATGGTGGAGGACAGGGTAACTTTCTTCATGTAAACGCCTTTGCTGGACGAAGGCTTCAGCTTCTTCAGATCAACCAGCAATGCCTCAACGTTCTGCTTCAGGGCAGCCGCTTCGAAGTCGATCTTGCCAACACCAGCGTGGATGATACCATTCTTGTCAGTGCGGAAACGAACCTGACCCGCCTTGGCGTTCCTGACCGCTTCAGCAACGTTAGGTGTTACAGTACCAACCTTGGGGTTAGGCATCAGGCCGCGTGGGCCCAGAATCTGGCCCAGCTGACCAACAACGCGCATCGCATCCGGCGAAGCGATAACCACGTCAAAATCCATCTGACCCGCTTTAACCTGCTCAGCCAGATCTTCCATGCCAACCACTTCAGCACCTGCCTCTTTGGCAGCTTCAGCGTTAGCACCCTGAGTGAACACAGCGACACGAACGTCTTTACCAGTACCGTTAGGCAGCACAGTAGAGCCACGAACAACCTGGTCAGATTTCCGCGGATCCACACCCAGGTTCACAGAAACTTCGATGGTTTCCTTGAACTTGACACTGGAGATCTCTTTCAGCAGGCTGGCTGCTTCTTCAAAGCCGTAAGACCTGGTGGAGTCGATCTTTTCAGCGATCAGTTTCGCACGTTTTGATAACCTGGCCATTACTCAACACCCTCCACGATCAGACCCATGGAACGAGCTGAACCAGCAATGGTACGTACCGCTGCGTCTTCGTCAGCAGCCGTCAGATCAGGCTCTTTGATTTTGGCAACTTCAAGCAGTTGCTCACGAGTCACAGTACCGACTTTCTCGGTATTTGGACGGCCAGAACCTTTCTTCAACTTCATAGTTTTCAGCAGCAGAACAGAGGCAGGTGGTGTCTTGGTTTCGAAAGTGAAACTGCGATCGCTGTATACAGTAATAACAACAGGAATCGGCATACCAGCATCCATTTTCTGGGTGCTTGCATTAAATGCCTTACAGAATTCCATGATGTTGACACCGTGTTGCCCCAGAGCAGGACCAACCGGTGGGGATGGGTTTGCCTGCCCGGCAGGCACTTGCAGCTTGATATAAGCTTGAACTTTTTTGGCCATTTTTAACCTCTACATGGGTCACTGCCTCATTCAACCCTCATCTTTGGACCCCCCTTTAACCAGAGATCCCCAAAGAAAAAGCATTAAACTCTCTGGCTACCCGTCAACAAAGCAAGGCAGTCTACAGAAATCATCCTGAAAGCACCAGCGCAAAAACACTAAGATGATTGCAATTTACACAACGATCTCTTTTCATCGCAAAAAGGAGGAATCAAACCAGGCAAAGCACTTGGCTCAACTGCACCCTCCAAAAACACAAAGCCCCGCTGGCAAGCGGGACAACAAGAACAATTCAATGCGCCTAAACTTTTTCTCAATGCGCCTAAACTTTTTCAACCTGGCCAAACTCAAGCTCTACCGGTGTGGAGCGACCAAAGATCATTACCGCAACCTGGAGACGACTTTTCTCATAGTTTACGCCTTCCACTACACCATTGAAGTCGGCAAATGGACCTTCAATTACACGAACCATCTCACCAGGCTCAAAGAGAGTTTTCGGCCTTGGAGCCTCGGCACCTTCATGCACACGACGAAGAATAGCATCTGCCTCTTTTTCGGTGATCGGTGCAGGTTTATCAGCGGTACCACCAATAAAGCCCATAACGCGCGGGGTATCTTTAATCAAATGCCACGAGTCTTCATTCATTTCCATCTGAACTAACACGTAGCCCGGAAAAAACTTTCTTTCACTTTTACGCTTCTGGCCATTTTTTATTTCTACCACTTCCTCGGTGGGCACCAGAATTTCGCCAAAATACTCTTCCATACCAAAACGCTTGATACGCTCATTCAAGTAGCGCAACACCTGCTTCTCGTATCCAGAGTAGGCATGAACCACATACCATCGTTTCGCCATGTCCTGTCCTTATCAAATCAGGCTGCTGATCATCCAGCCTAGCAGAGAATCGAGCCCCCACAAAATAAGACCCATCACTAATACCACAGCTACAACCACCAGAGTTGTTTGCACCGTCTCCTGACGAGTAGGCCAGACAACCTTGCGAATCTCGGTTTTGGCATCTTTCAGCAACGTCCAGAAGGCAACACCTTTTATCGTCTGCAAAGCAACAAAACCGGCAACTGCCGCAATTACCAACAGGCCAACAACCCTGAGAAGAAGCGACTCAGCAGAAAAATAATAATTGCCGTAAGTACCAACAATAACCAGAACCGCTACAATGCCCCACTTGAGACCGTCCAGACGGCCCGAAATCGCAATTTCAGAATTTCCGCTCATCAGCTTGAGTTTCTCTGTCCAGGCTTTGTTAAAGAGACCTCTGATAACAAGCATCCCAGAAGCTTGATCATCGGGAGTGGCAGGCCAGGAGGGAATCGAACCCCCAACCCCCGGTTTTGGAGACCGGTGCTCTACCAATTGAACTACTGGCCTAAATCGCAACTACTTTGAGAACAGGGCCGATGAGTTATAAATACCATCACCGAACCTGAATAACCTTTGAGCTTGTCAAGCACACCAAGAGGCTATCCGGGAAATGCAGGCAAACACCTCTCGAAAATGGAGCTCTTAACCGGAATTGAACCGGTGACCTCATCCTTACCAAGGATGCGCTCTACCGACTGAGCTATAAGAGCTTTTCCTCAAGAATGGCTTATACTGGAGCGGGTAGCGGGAATCGAACCCGCATCATCAGCTTGGAAGGCTGAGGTTCTACCGTTGAACTATACCCGCACATTGAACTACACCCACGATACCGGATGCTAATCATGCAGTAGCTTCAAAACATCCGAAGATTCTACAAAAGATGACACCAGCATCCAGTGTCAAATCCTGGTTTTAGACTCGCTTGATACGTAAAATTTTCTGGTGGTGGGGGCTGGATTCGAACCAGCGAAGCTTTCGCGTCAGATTTACAGTCTGATCCCTTTGGCCACTCGGGAACCCCACCGAACGCTACGTTATTTTATTCAAGAAGCCATCTATGTCAACCTGGGAGGCTGTCCGAGAATAGACTGACCTATTGCGGTGGCAGCAAATTAGTCTAAAAAATCGGAAATTTTTAGTAAATAGAACCGCTATTCACTAAAAATTTCCGACTTTTTATCCTCAATTTTCTGCCATCCTCGCTACGGGCGCTATTCTCGGACAGCCTCCT
>NZ_JAHHPO010000479.1 GCF_024606365.1 Endozoicomonas sp. ONNA2 | reverse complement strand
TTTGATGTCGCCGCAGTAGGGCAGTCTATTCTCGGACACCCTCCCGGGGTGAAAGCCTGTCCGGTTCCCCCAGAGTTAGTGACTTTACCTTTAGGTGCTCCTATAATCCGCGCTATGGCAAAAAGTTCGAAGAAAGGCAAAAAGGGCGACTCATCTATCGTCGTCAACAAGAAAGCCCGTCACGATTTTCACATCGACGAGACTTTCGAATCAGGCATTTCCCTCACCGGCTGGGAAGTGAAAAGCCTCCGGCAGGGTAAAGTACAGCTGGTGGACAGTTATGTTCTGCTCAAAGATGGCGAAGCCTGGTTGATTGGCGCCCAGATCACACCACTGAACACCGCCTCCACCCATGTGGTGGCAGACCCCCTGCGTGATCGTAAACTGCTGCTGAACCGCCGGGAACTGGCCAAACTGTTCTCGGTAACCCAGCTAAAAGGCCACGCCTGCATCGCCACCAAACTCTACTGGAAAGGGCATCTGATCAAATGCCAGATTGCCCTCGCCCGGGGTAAAAAAGAATTTGACAAGCGTGCCGCCACCAGGGAGCGTGAGTGGAATATTGAAAAGCAACGGGTTATGCACCGTGGCTGACCACCCCGGTACGCAGCTTCACTGTGTGCTACCAATAACTTCTTTTTCACAGGACTGATGGAGTAGTGATTGCCAGCCCCAAAAAACATCCCGTCGCTAATTAGCACCATCCTGACTCAGGGTATCAGCCTGAAACTGCAACCCGCGGATCTCGCCTATCTGGCAGCACTGCGCTATTGGAAGGAAACGGAATCTCAGCCGGAGTTCAGCGAAGAAGAACTGCATGTGATTTTCCACAATGTGGAGAAAGCCAGGCTGGACGAGAACAGTGATGACTCATCAAAACGCTGCAACGATGTGATCCGTCGTCTGGTTGAGCAACACCTGCTGATTTGCCTGGAAGGCGGCGAACAAAGACATCATGTCTACCTGATTACGCCACTGACAGAGCAGATTATTGATTCTGTCTGTGTTGGCATGGAAGCATCCAAAGAAGCATTGAGCACGCTGTTTATGACGGTGGCCAGCCATCTTGTCGAGATACGGGACTCAGCAAAAATTGGCGGCAACGAACCGTTCTGGAAGCTTCAGGTGGAAGCACCGCTGAATATTACCGTCAACCAGCTGGTCACCTCCATTGACCATCGCCAGCGTCAGCTGGACCAGGAAGCCATTAACACCCGCAAAAAAGTCGTGGAACTGCTGAAACAGGATTGGCAAAACAGCATCAGCCAGTGCGAACAGCTGTTAACCAGCACGCAGTCCCATCTTCAGGACTTACAACAACTGTTGTTAGCCTCCTGCCATCAGCTTCGTTCTCTGCTGGATGCCATCTCCCTTTACTGTGAAAGTTCACAGCGCAGCAATGCCGTAAACAGTGCTATCCGACTCGAGCAACACCTTGAACGAATTGAGCACTGGAGCTGTCAACGGATGAACCACTGGGAGGGTTTTCATCATCGGGTGCACCAGTACCTGCGTCAATTTGTCACGATGGATGAGCGTAAGGCCTTAATGGAACGGGTACGGGAAGGCGTCCGAAACTATCGCGACATGCCCTGGTATGCGCGCTACACCCATGAGGAACCGCTCACCCGGTTACGGGATATTGAACCACCACAACCAAAAGAAAATCTGGCGCAGGAAATACACGACGAAGAACACCTGACCTCCATCGAAGATCTGGATGCCCTGAAACAACAGGTTAAAGAGTGGCTGGTTGAGCACCACAAACAAACCGGTAACCTGCCCTCCTACGAGCAGGCCCTGGAACAACTGGCCAGCCAGTGGCCCATGGAAAAACTGCATATGGTGGCAGGCTGGTTATTCAGCGCACTGACCGAAATGGGTCACCAGCAGCACCAGCAACAGATTGCCGATAGCCAGTGGCACCCGATCCTTCCTGAGATTGCCCCCGATTTTTTCGTGGAACGCCTGAGCCTGACCCCTAACTCACCACAGCGTAAAAGAACGTAAAAGAACGTGAAAGAGAGAAACACCTTGTCGATGGATAACCCCTACCAGCAGCTGGCCGACCTGATCAATGATGAATGTTTTCCGGAACTGGATACCCGGCTGCGACGGGGGGAACACATCGATACCCGCCACCATCGACTGTTTAATGTGATTCAGGATGGCTTCCCGCTACTGGTTGAACATTACCTGCGTTATGGCAGTGACCTGGTTCAGGCACCGGAAGCCTACTACTTCCTGCGCCCCGGCACTGGCAGCAAAAGCCTGATCCGGTCGCAGAAGCTGAAAGCGTTGCCCATGATTGTCGGGCAGGTGCTGGCCATGTTCCATCTTGACCCGGAACAACTGGAAGGCAGTGGTTGGATATCATCCGATGCCGTGTATGAACGTTTACGTCTGCTGATTGATAAGGCGTATCTCTGCCAGCTTCTGGAACGCAACCGGATTGAAACCCAGGCCGATCGTGAAAAAGCCATGGACGCCCTGCGCAAAGCCATCCGGCAACTGGCCAGGCTCGGCATGGTAAGACTGGAAGGCAATCAGGCTAACCGGCTGCAAACCCAGGCACCATTAATGCGATTTATTGACCCGGTGCGTGCAACCACTGCCTCAACAGAAGCGACCAAGGCAGCAATGGAACAACTGGTTCGTGATGGTTATATCAGCCTCGATGAAGAAGATCCAATGCCTGACAACGACCAATCCGCAGAAACCCACAGCGAGCACAACGCCATCGACGTGAAGCAGATACCCACAGAACCAACCGCTGAACAAGAGCAGGAAGCATGAACCAGAAAAGAACCCAGATCCGCAGCCTGACCATGGTTAATTTCCGGGGCATCTTTTTCAAGACTCTGGATATGCACCCGCTGATGAGCAACCTGATCGGTCATAACGGAGCCGGTAAAACCACCATCATGGGCGCATTACTGATCAACCGGGTACCTGATAACCGTCTGGTTCGCCTGCGCAACAACTCCGACAGCGGTCAGGACCGCAGCGACAATGGTATCTGGGGGCGTATCGGTGCCGGCACCTGTTACAGCCTGGTTGATTACCAGAAACACGACGGCGACAGAGTTATAGCGGTTGTCAAAATCCGTCGTCTGGCACAACCGAAAGTGGAACTGAAACTCTATGCCATTGTCGGCATTGGCGACCATATTCCGGTACGTGACCTGGTCATGAAATCACTCCCCGACACCAACCGTTACGAAACACTGGATGGCAAAGCCCTGAGAAATCAGGTCAGCATCATGGGTGGTGAACTCCTTACCTTCAACACCACCGCCCAATACATGAATTGGCAGTTTGAACAGCGGATTATTCCCAGGCGCATGGAAAACAGCCAGGATCGTCAACGCTACTATCGTATGCTGGAAACCAGCCTCTACGGCGGCCTGTCATCCGAGCTGCAAAAAGGTCTGCGGGATTACCTGCTCCCGGCCGACGAGCGGGTTCGTCAATCCATCGACTCCATGCAAGGTGCCCTGCAGGAAACCCAGCGCACCCGTCGCCAGATAGAAAACACCCGCAAGGACCGAAAGGTCATTCGTGAGATTCTGGAATCCAGTTATGACCTTGGTGAACATGTTCTGGCCTGGTCAGAAAAACAGCGCAATACCCTCAAGCAGGCGCTGAAAGAGAAGCAGCAACAGGAACGTCAGGCACAGCAGGAACTGGAAACCAGACGACAACAGCTGTCAGCCCTGGATGCACGTCTGCTGACCCTTGATACGCTTGAAAACGAGCTGGCCAGCCG
This sequence comes from Endozoicomonas sp. ONNA2, assembly GCF_024606365.1. GTDB lineage: Bacteria > Pseudomonadota > Gammaproteobacteria > Pseudomonadales > Endozoicomonadaceae > Endozoicomonas. The sequence goes on along the minus strand of NZ_JAHHPO010000479.1, from coordinate 5,111 downwards.
CGCAGAAGATGCCAGTGAGCAACTGGATCAGGCCAAAGACCTGGAGCGGCTCCACTCGGGTCTGGACAATCTGGCCAATGAACAGGCCAATCATCATCAGCAACTGGAAGAACAGGGCGAACAAAAAGAGCTGCTTGACCGTCAATATCAGGAAGAAGCCGAAGACCTCACACGCTTACAGGACGACCTGGCACAACTGGTGGAACAGCTAACCAGTGTCAAACAAACCTATTCGGAAGAAGCCCGTAAAGCCGGGCTTTACCTTGCTGCTCTTCACGCCCTGAATGAGGCACGTGACAGCGTTGCACAGCCACAGCTCAGTGCCGAACAACTGCCAGCCTTTCTGAACGACTTGCTGCAGAAGCGACATTCAGTGTCTCAACGTTATCATCAGGGCAAACCACGGCTGGAACAGGCAGAAGCCATTCGCAGTCATTTTCAGGCAACCCACAACCTGCTGGCTACCCTGGGTGAAAGCGCCGTACCAATGGATCAGGTTGCCAGCCGCGTTGATCACTGGTGCCACCATCACCAGCAACAGATGGAACTGGCCAACCGGATAGCGGGGCTTATCCAACAGCAACAGCAACGACAGAGAGAAGATAATCAGTTAAGGCAGCTGCAACAGGCGATCACCACATTGCCAGAAGAACTGCGCCGTACCATTTCTGATGAAGCCAGCTGGAACACCTGCTTGCAAACCGCCCGGCATGAGCAACAATATCAGCGGCAACAGTCGGAAACTCTCCAGGAGCAAATTCAGCAGACACAGCAAATGCAGTATCAGGTGAAAACCCGTCTTGACCAGGCCCGGGAAGACCAGGCGTTGTGGCTCGATACCCGCAGGCTGAGCCAGAATATAAACGACATCCGACCGGATGCTGCGCTGAACAGTCCGGAAGACTTTGCGCTGCTGCGCCAGCGGGTGAGCCGGGAAGATCAGGAAAACCTGCAAACCAGCGCCCGGTGCAACACCGCCCTGGAAACGTTGCGTGCATCTATGGCACGGCTGGAAATCAAGGCATCAAAAGAGCTTCAGCAACTGCAAAAGCTGGCCGATATCACCGGCGGCATGGTCATCAGTGAATACTTTGATAACGATGATATCTCTCTGGAGGAAGCGGCCTGGCTGGAGGCTAAATTCGGTCCACTTCGTCACGCCCTTCAGGTGAAGGATATCCATAAGGCCGCCAATATTATCCGCGACGAACAGGATCGTCCGGAGCATGTCTGGCTGCTTGCTGGCAAGCCGGGAGAGTCGTTTGCGGATGAAGCGTATCTCCATACTCCTCTTGACCAGAAAGAAGACGGCAGTGTACTGGTAGAAATCTCCGGTAATATTGCACGTTTAAGCCGCGAACCGGAGTTCCCGACCATCGGGCGGCTGGCCCGGGAGAAAGAGCAGGCAAGACTGCGTGAACAGGAAGCGCAACTGCTGGATCAAATTCAGGAACTGGCTGTGACTAAACGACAATTGGCCAGTTGTCAGGATTATCTGGATCAGCTGGCCGCCAAAAAAAACTGGCTGGGTACTGAAGAACCACCGGTTAGCGAGTTCCAGGCGCAACTTGAAGAGTCAGGGAACCTATTTGAATCGCAGTCCACAGCACTGAACCATGCCCGTCAGCAGCTGGAAAAACTCAATGGTGTTGTCCGCTGCCTTGAACAGTGGCAATCCAGCGCCTGGCTGCTGAACGATGACCCGGACAGGGTACCATTAACCGTAATTACCGATCAGTTGCAACTGGCTAAGGGGGCAAAAGCCTGGCTCGAAAGCCATCAACAGACCATCGGGCAATTAAACAGCCACAGACTGTATATTGGTCAGCCGCCCGTTGACGACCTTGACCGGCTTCGAGCGGAACTGACACAACTGGAGCAGCAGTTAAGCAGTTTCAGCCTGCAGGGCGAACTGCTCAATACGGCAATCAATCAGACTCCCAATCTACGCTTTGCCGACTCGGTAGCCCGACAGGAAGAGACTGAATGTCTGCAGGACAAGCTGCGTGATGAGTATGAAACAAAAAAGGCCAGTGAAAAGCGGCAGAATCGTGATGTTGTGGCATTGCGCGACCAGTGTAAATCCCTTGAATTCAGTATCGGTTCCATCAATAAAGAGCTGGAGAAAAATCAGCGCCAGCAGTCAGAAATAAAACGACAGATTGATAACATACCGCTGACCTGGAAAGCTGGCCTCAAAGCCGAATGCGTTGCCCGGTTAGCAGCAGTCAAAGCCGAAAAAGCCGCTCTGGATCAGGAGATCAGACAACACAGTGAGCGTAAAATTGCCACCACCGCAGATCGGAACAAAATTGAGGAAGAACTCAGCGACCTGATTGCGGATATCCACAGCCTGGAGCCAAAAGCACAACAGGCCACCAACAACCATGAAATGATTGTTCAGCAGGCTGAACAGTCAGGACAACGGCAACGGCTGCATATTCATAACCTGTTGAATCAGGATGATGAAACGTTACGTAATGGTCTGGCTTCAGCACGGGCGGATTTGGCAAAAGCCCTGGAAAATGAGCAGGAAAGCCTTTTTCAACAGATAGAAAAAAATGGCAGCGCAGATTTACCCGGACTATTTCAGTGTTTTATTGATTCCCAGCATTATCTTGCCCAGTGTGTGGATAAGTCACTGTATCAGTCCGATGACCCGAGAAAGAATCTGGCACTGCTGGAAGAGCAGCTGGTTCGACTGGAAACCTTGCTCAAGGATGCCCAAAAGCGCTTCCTGGCCGAATCAGACAGCCTTGGACAGAACATTCAGCGCAAAATCAATAACGAGCGTAAACAGATTTTCCAACTGAATGCCGCCCTGTCCAACGTCCACTTTGGCACCATTCGAGCGATCAAAATCGAATTGGAGGTGATCGACAGTTTCCAGAAAATTCTGGATGCCCTGCAGCAGGAGTTTTATGCAGACCTGTTTCACAAGCCGAACATTACCGTAGAAGCGGCCCTGGAGCAGCTGTTCAAAAAAGAGACTGGCGGCACTATCGTTGGCGACAAGTTGCTGGACTATCGCGAGTACATTCGCCTGAATATTATGATTCAGCGGGCGAACAGCAGTCAGTATGAACCGGCTAACCCGACCAACTTATCCACAGGCGAGGCGATCGGCACCGGTCTGGCGATTCTCACCATGGTGCTGCACTCATGGGAAGTTGCCACCAATCATCGGGATACGTCAGGCAAAGGGCATTGTGCGAACCGTTTATTGTTCCTGGATGAAGCGGCACGTCTGGATGCCAAAGCCCTGGCCACCCTGGAAGAACTCTGCGAGCATCAATCCCTGCAACTGCTGGTTGGTGCGCCGGATAATGTGTTGCCAAAAAATGGGATTACTTATCGGATGGTGCGTCTGATGGAGCCTTACGAACATGTTATTTTTTCTGGTGTAAAAGGCAGGCTGCCCCGGGGGGCTGAGTCGTGACATTCCCGCCAGAGGATGCCATACCGATTGCATTAGACCTGTTAGCAGACAGCTAGCCACAGTCGTGTAGTTAATGCTGTTTGGGGTGAACACTCCAAGAAACAGGCGTCAACACGGTCCGGGATTGAAGTACGCACAAAAACAAGCCTTGAATCAGGAGAATACCATGTATTTTGCCCTTGAACCTGCGTTGATGCAGATCTTCGGAACACATGAGTCATGATAAAAACCGCCAGCTGGCAGCAGGATATCAACGCTGGTTATCGCAAGACAGCCGTTGCGCCAGAGCATCGCAGCACGAGGGATGAGCGACTGGGTGATGATGGTATTCGTACGGGTGAGTTGCGGGAAAGAATGCAGCCGGAATTTTTTGCCATTTTGACGATCCGGTATAACGATAATCAGGCAAATCGTATTCACGTATGGCAGCTGATACAGCATCACCTGCGAACAGATCAACGGTTGCCGAAACCCCTTCGCTGTAATCCGGTGCTGCTGAGACTCTGGCTAATGTATGAGTTCCAAAACAACTATCTGAGGAAAAAAAGAGCAGTTGAGATCAAGGGACGGAGTGAGCGGACGATGTTCCGTTGGAAAAAAGCGTGTCTTACGGTTTGTGATGGGTGGGTAAATCAGGCGGAAGATAAGGCTCAGCATCTGTTGAAACAGATGGGCGTCATTCATTTTGAGTATTAACTTGCAGCCTTTCCACTTCTGATCTAATTTATATACATATTGTATATACATCGGGGTGGGTTATGGAGACCAGCATATTTTTTAACAATAAAACGCAGGCTGTCAGAATTCCAAAAGAGCTTGCCTTTCCTGATACGGTTAAGCGAGTCATGGTGCGTAAAGAAGGAAAAACCATCATCCTGACGCCTGTCGAAGACTACTGGGAAGAGTTCCTGGCGATGGAACCCATTGATGATTTTCCAGAGAGAGAGCAACCAACCTGCCAGGACCGGGAGGACTTTTAATGGCTGAATACATGGTTGATACCGACATTTGTATTGCGGTCTTAAAACATAATCGCCCGGTCATTGATAAGTTTATTGAGCATCAGGGAAAGGTCTATGTTTCATCCATTTCCTGTTACGAATTGCAGTTTGGCATTGAAAAAGGCGACCCTGAACACAGGCAGGCCAAGGAAAGTAAGCTGTCGTTCTTTTTAGAGGGGGTGAACGTGATCGACTTTGATGGGGCAGCCGCCCGGGAGTCAGCAAAAGTCAGAGAGGAACTAAGAAAGGGGCAGCAGATCGGTGCTTATGATACCTTGCTGGCAGGCCATGCCAGAAGCAGGGGGATGGTGATGGTCACTCATAATCAGCGAGAATTTTCCAGAGTTTGCGGATTGCAGCTTGCCGATTGGCTGGGCTGAAAAAAGCCAGGTCGTACCTTCATGGCGTTCTCTTTGGAAGGCTCAGCCTTGAAGGATTTCAGATCATCATAAATCGCCCGGGGCTAAAACTGGGGTCAGGTCTTTCCTTTTGAAAGTCATTATGATCAATCAGGAATTCTTGCGTTAAGTCTTGAACATTGAAATCAACGCCAAAGATCAAGACCTGTCATGAATCTTGCGTATGTTCAAAAAGAAAGACCAGACCCCGGTTTCTGCTGGCGACAACGACTCTTGATTCATAATCACTATTTTGCACCCGTGTCGTTCAGC